>JBCCAG010000200.1:0-6246 GCA_039814955.1 Cyanobacteria bacterium P01_A01_bin.135 | reverse complement strand
TAAAGCCACCCTCATCCAAGAAATGCGAGCCCGGCTGGCCAACCCCTTTGTCATTCACCAGCGGCAGCAGCCCTTCTGCGGCCCCGCCTCCATCTTGTTTGAGCTGGTGCGCAAGCAGCCCCTGCGCTACGTCCAGATGGGGCAGAGCCTCTATGAGCAGGGCACCTTTGAAGCTAAAAAAGAAGTCTGCACCCCAGAGAGCCTGCGGCAAGCTAGCCGAGAGCCGTTGGGCATTGCCCAGGCGGACTGGATGTTTCTAGCGGCGCTGCGGGAAGCAGAGACCAAAATCTTTCCGGTGCAGCCCAATTCCCCCAAGCTAATTCGCAACCTGGCCGGGATGACCAAATCGTGGGAAATGCTGGGCTGGGTGCGCAACGTGCTGGGCTATCCCAGAGCGACCTATTACCACACCTACCTGCTCCGGGACATGATGGCCCTGCGACGAGCGGAGCAGGCAATTCAAGGCGGCGGCGTGGCCTTTGCCCTGGTGACGGCGAAGGGGATGCTGGGCTCGGCGACCGAGAAGACGCCCTTGGCGGTGCCTGATCACTGGGTAACCCTGCTAGAGTCAACGCCTACTGGCCCGGATCAAACCTGGCGCAGCGCTCTGCAGCCGGGGTCAAAGACGATGAAGATGGACTACTATACCTGGGGCGATCGCCGCACCGTCACCATCAAGCGGCGGGCGTTCCGAAAGTACTTCTGGGGGGTGGTGGTCGGGGAGGCCTAAGGCAGGGTCTTATCTCTTTGGGCCTTACTCACTGGGCCTTGCTCGCTGGGTTAAATAACGATTACCCTGAGCCGCCACATTGCGCTTTGTTTCAGAGTATTACGGTATGTAGCAACTCTTAACCCAACATCCAGCACGAGTCCAGTCTCCCTTGGTAGACTTAGGGGCGTAAGCGCTGCGGGTCCGTTGTGGCAGATGGCCACGGGCAGCAGTTCGTCGTCCCGAGTGATATATCGATGGTAGATTCCCTCAAAAAGCCCGAATTTCAAGAAATGCGGCCTGGGGTCAAGGTCCCGGCAAAAGAGACAATCCTCACCCCGCGCTTTTACACCACCGACTTCGACGCCATGGCGGAGATGGACATTTCGGTGAACGAGGATGAGCTACAGGCCATTTTGGAAGAGTTCCGGGTGGACTACAATCGCCATCACTTTGTGCGGGACGAAGAGTTTGATCAGTCTTGGGACCACATCGACGGCGAGACCCGCCGCCTATTTGTAGAATTCCTGGAGCGCTCCTGCACCGCTGAATTCTCTGGCTTCCTGCTCTACAAAGAGCTGTCTCGCCGCCTCAAGGGCAAGAGCCCGGTGCTGGCGGAATGCTTCCAGCTTATGTCCCGGGATGAAGCCCGCCACGCTGGCTTCCTCAACAAGGCCATGTCGGACTTCAACCTGTCCCTGGACCTGGGCTTTTTGACCAAGAGCCGCAAGTACACCTTCTTTGCGCCCAAGTTCATCTTTTACGCCACCTACCTATCTGAGAAAATTGGCTACTGGCGCTACATCACCATCTATCGCCATCTGGAGCAGCACCCCGAGGATCGGATTTACCCCATCTTCCGCTTCTTCAAAGAGTGGTGCCAAGACGAGAACCGCCACGGCGACTTCTTCGACGCCATCATGCGAGCTCAGCCTTTCATCCTCACGGGTTGGAAATCGCGGCTGTGGGCGCGGTTCTTCCTGCTGTCGGTGTTTGTCACCATGTACCTCAACGATATCCAGCGCTCCGGTTTCTATGCGACTTTGGGTCTAGATGCCCGCGAGTACGATATCCACGTCATCCGTAAGACGAATGAGACCGCCGGTCGGGTTTTCCCGCTAACCCTGAATGTGGACCACCCCGCTTTCTTTGACAAGCTGGATACCTGTACGGAAAACAACCGCCATCTGGCAGCGATCGCCGAGTCCTCTGACGCCGCTCCCGTAAAGCTGCTGAAGAAGCTGCCCTACTATCTGTCAAACGCGAAGCACATCTTGGGGCTGTACCTGATGAAGCCTGTAGATGCCGAGGGTTTAGTGGGAACAGTTCGCTAGCAAGTTGATTGCCTCTGGGCAGTTACATGGCCAATTGAGAATCTACGACGGCGGCCCTGGTTTCTAGGGCCGTTTTTTTAGCGATGGGTATGACACAGTCTTTTTCCGCAGCTATAGCCAGCGTCATCCGTGCCGGATGGCCCATCACTCGGCTCCGTAATGCTTCGTTGCAGCACCAGAGTCGCAAGGGAAGCGGCCGCCATAGCTTGAGATCGCTCGCCTGGGGAACGGCGCTACTGCTGGCCCTAGGAGCAGGACCAGCCATCGCAGAGCCCGAAGTAGACAGGTCTAACGAGGCAGCGGAAGCGCTAGAACTAGACCCAACCATTCTTGAGGCCAGCCCGGTGCTGCAGCGGTGGTTGGAGAGCACCCCTGACCTGTTAGAGGACATCCACCACGACCCGGCCTTTCTGGGGCGGCTACGGCTAGGATATCGCCGCAGTGGCGACGGGGAGGATGGCATTCTCGCCAGTGTGGAAGATGTGATGCTCATCCGCGGCCTCACCCTTAGCGCCGACTACCGCGGCGACTTTGAAGGCGATCGCTACAGCACGGGTGGGGAGCTGCGCTACTACCTGTTGCCACTAGGGCGGCGTGTTAATCTGGCTCCGGTGGTGGGCTACCGGGCGCTGCGGGCAGACGATGGGACCATCGATGGCCCCGCCCTGGGGCTGCGGCTGATGCTGGTGCCGTCTCGCACCGGAGCCGCTGACATTGCCATTGCTCATACCCTTGTTAACCCCGGTGGGGAGGAGGCCAGCATTTTCACTCTCTCGGCAGGCTATGCCCTCACCCAAGAGCTGCGGCTGGGCAGCGATATTCAGATCGAAACTATTGAGGAGAGCACCACTCAGTTTGCTATTGCCTTGGAGTGGCTGCTGTAGCCATTTCTTGGTGGTAACCGTAGCCTGCCGGTAACATGGACAACAAGACGCGAGTCAACCTGGCGCTACCGTTGACAAACACAGCACTACCCCAGCCATCCCCTCTGCTGCCCACCCCTAGCCAAATATTTCCCCCCATGTCTGATGCCATTCTTGACGTTCGCGATCTTCAGATTCGGTTTGTGCAAAACGGTCAGGAGATTCGGGCCGTCGATGGGATTTCCCTCAGCGTTGAGCGAGGCCAGACCCTGGGGATTGTAGGAGAATCGGGGTCGGGGAAATCGGTGACGGCGCTGGCGGTCATGGGGCTGATTCCCTGTCCGCCTGGAGAGATTACCCAAGGAGAGATTAGCTTTTGCCCCGCGTCGTCAGGGCAGAACGGCACTCGCCCCTATCCCACCACCTACGACAGCACCCAGACCACGATTGATCTATTGGACCTGTCTGAAAAGCAGCGGCAGCAGTTCCGGGGCGGAGAAATTTCCATGATTTTTCAGGAGCCCATGAGCTCTTTGAACCCGGTGTTTACCTGCGGCTACCAGCTCATAGAGGCCATCTGTCAGCATGAAGCAATTTCTAAGTCGAAGGCCAAAGTCCGCGCCATTACCCTACTGCAGGAGGTAAAGCTGCTGGCCGATGAGGCGCAGCTGCGCCGCCAATGTGAACAAGAATGGGCGCAGGACCACACCAAATCAACACCGACTGAAGCCGACCTCAACGCCTACGTCGCTGCCCAGCAAAATGCCCTGCTCGATCGCTACCCCCACGAGCTCTCCGGAGGGCAGATTCAGCGGGTGATGATTGCCATGGCGATCGCTTGCAACCCAGCCCTGCTGATTGCCGATGAGCCCACAACGGCCCTCGATGTAACGGTGCAGGCAGGGATTTTGGACCTGCTGCGAGAGCTGCGCGATCGCCGAGGGATGTCGATGATTTTCATTACCCACGACCTGGGCATTGTGGCGGAGATTGCCGATGTGGTGGCGGTGATGTACCAGGGCAAGGTGGTGGAATACGGCCCGGCACTGCAGATTTTTTCTGCCCCCCAGCACCCCTATACCAAAGGCCTGCTGGCCTGCCGCCCCCGCCCTGATCAGCAGCTCAGCTGCCTGCCAACGGTGGCCGACTTTATGGCTATCACTGAGGGGCGCAACGGGGAGACGGTAATCAAGGAGAAAGGCCGAGATTTGCAGACGGTGCTCCAGCAGTACGGCAGCCCTGGTGCGGCGACTCCGGGACCTGATGCAGCGCCGGCTGACGAAGGATTACCAACGGAAGCCCCCATCTTGGATGTTCAGCACCTGCGGGTGGGCTTCCCCGTTAAGGGGGCGTTCGGCCAGGTGCGGCGTTACCTGATGGCGGTGAACGATGTGTCGTTTCAGGTGTACCCTGGCGAGACCCTAGGACTGGTGGGGGAGTCGGGCTGTGGTAAGAGTACTCTGGCTAACGCCCTACTGCAGCTGATTCCGACTATGGATGGCACCGTCACCTTCATGGACCAGCCCATCAATCAGCTGAGCCGCAAAGCGCTGCGGCGACTGCGGCGAGATATGCAAATCATTTTTCAAGATCCCTTTAGCTCGTTGGACCCGCGCATCTCCATCGGCGAGGCAGTGATGGAGCCCCTGCGCATTCATGGGCAGGGCAGCGGGCGGCAGCGGCGGGAGCGGGTGAGTGAGCTGCTGGACCGGGTAGGGCTGAATCCGGGATGTGCCAACCGCTACCCCCACGAATTTTCGGGGGGGCAGCGGCAGCGAATTTGCATTGCCCGGGCTCTAGCCCTGCGGCCCCGATTTATTATCTGCGATGAGTCGGTGTCGGCCCTGGATGTATCGGTACAGGCCCAAGTGCTCAACCTTTTGAAGGGTATTCAGAGCGAATTTGGCCTCACCTATATCTTTATCTCCCATGATTTGGGTGTGGTGAAGTTCATGAGCGATCGCATTATGGTCATGAACCAAGGTCGAGTTGAGGAGGTTGGCCCTGCGGAGCAGATTTACCGCAGCCCCACCAAGGAATATACTCGCCAGCTAATTGCCTCGATTCCGACGGGGAGCGTAGAGGCGATTCGGGAGCGGCAGGCCCAGCGGCAAGCGGCAAGGTCTTAGCCTGGCATCATTCAGGTTGTCCCATGGGGACAATCCCAGACCATAGATTTTGACTAGGGGCAAAACCACCGTCGAATCAGCTCTACTCGGATGCGGTAGCCTTCCTCTGTTGGGTCAATTAGCTCCCGCCGCTGCAGTAGAGCGATCGCTTCTGCCACATCGACATTGGGCATTTGCTGGGTTAAGGTCACCTGCGGTACTGTGGCCCCTTCTCCTTGAGCAGTAATCTGGCGCATCACCTGGTTTGCCGCTGGGGTGAGCTGGTTGCCCTCAATATCGCTAAAGAACATGCTGCCGCTGCTGAGGGTTTCGGGTACCGCTTCTTCAACGTCTTGCAGCGTGGCGAGCCGCCGGACGCTGGGGTCTTGCTCGTTTTTCAGCACGACTATCTCGGCGCACAGCAGCTGCACCAAGAAGGGGTGACCCTGGGTGAGGGCAAGGACGCGATCGCAGGCTTCTGGCTCATACCGTAGGGCAAAGTCTGGGGAGGGTTGCTCGATGAGCTGCCGGGCTTCGTCGGGCTTAAGGTAGCCCAGGTGCAGGGTTTGGGCATTGATCAGATAGCTGCTCCAGCGCTGAAATTCTTCTAAGGTGTGGGAGCCAGCCAGCAGCACTTTGAAACGGGGGCGATGCTGGATCAAGTTGCGCAGCATGCCGAGGACTTGCGCTTCGTCAAAGCGGCCTTTGGTGAAAGCTTGGTCGAGGACTTCGAATTCGTCGAAGGCGAGTAGGGCGGTGCTGTCTTGTAGGGTGGTCTCTACGGCATCTAGCCATTCATCGAAGCTGGTAAAGGGGTCGGTGGTGAGGGCCTCGCGCGTGAGGGGCGGCAGCGTGAGGCTGCGCTGGCGCTGGGCAGTAGTGGCCATGCTGCGGGCAAGATTATACAAAAAGCCGGCGTGGTCGCTGGCGCTGGCGGCGGGACCCTGGAGGTCGATGAACAGGGGGACGACGCTGCTGGGTAGTAGACGACCCAAATTGTGAAGCAGGGAGGTTTTGCCAGTGCGGCGCTGGCCGTAGAGCAACAGGGGCGGGCGGCGGCGGTCTAGCAAAAGCTGTTCGATGCGGGCGCTGATGTCGGTGCGGCCCACGAAGATTTCTTGGCGCTCGGTGAGCGGCACGCCAATGATGTAGGGGGAGTCGATTTCCTGGCGCTGCTCGGCGGCTTGGGCGAGGTCCTGGATGTGGAGGGCGACGATGCGGCTCCAGCGCTG
>JBCCAG010000608.1:0-3091 GCA_039814955.1 Cyanobacteria bacterium P01_A01_bin.135 | reverse complement strand
GCTAGCTTTGAGCCCCTGGGCTTCACGGTGGCAGTGGCCAAGGACCGCGCCATCGAATCCTTGATGCATGTAGGCGATCGCTTTGTGCTCAACATCCTAGAAGAGGATAACTACCAGCCGTTGATGAAGCACTTTTTGAAGCGCTTCCCGCCTGGGGGCGATCGCTTTGCGGGCATTAAGACGCGGACAGCGGAGAATGGCTCTCCGGTGCTGTCGGATGCCCTGGCCTACCTAGAGTGTGAGGTGTCGAGCCGCATGGAGTGCAGCGACCACTGGATTGTGTATGCGACGGTGCAGACGGGTAAGGTGTCGAAGCCGGATGCGATGACGGCGGTACACCACCGCAAGGTTGGCAATTATTATTAATTGGCCGGAGGCCCCCCAGCCCCCAAGATTGGGGGAGCCGGACCTGTCAGCGGAGCTTCTCACAGGCCGCTAATCAGACAAAAGTCAAACCTATCATCTGGTCCCCCCAGTATTGGGGGCGGAGGGGGCCTGCAATATGTCGTAGACCCATTCACCATGACTCAACCCCTTACCCCCCGCGACGTTCAAATCGCCCCCCTCGCCGCCAACACCACGGCCTATCGTTCCCGCAGCTGGACCCGCTTGCGGTTTGAAATCGAATACGCCCGCGAAAAAGGCACCACCGCCAACAGTTACCTGATTCGCTCAGGCAAGACCGCCCTGATTGACCCACCGGGGCAGTCCTTCACCGAAATCTTTCTGGACGCCCTGCAGCACCCTAACCAAGATGCCGAGACAAAGCTGCCCCTGTGGAGCGACCTGTGGGCACAGCTGCGCTGGGTCGTCCAAGAATACCGCGCCCCCGAGGTTGAGCCCCTCAATTTCGCCCAGCTTGACTACCTGGTGCTGGGCCACATTAACCCCAACCGCACCGAAACTCTCAAAGCTATACTGGCCCTCAACCCCAACATCACCATCGTCTGCTCTAACCCAGCGGCGATCGCCCTCAAAAAAGCCCTGCCCGAGCAGAACCTCACCCTCAAAGTCATCAAAGGGGCCGACGATCGCCTAGACCTGGGCCAGGGCCACTGGCTGCAGTTTGTGCCCATCCCTACCCCTCGCTACCCCGATGGACTAGCCACCTACGATCCCCAAACCCAGGTGCTCTACACCGGCAAGTTCTTTGGGGCGCACCTGTGCGGAGAAGAGGTATTCGACCAGAGCTGGGAAGCCCTGCAGGACGACCGCCGCTACTACTTCGACTGCATCATGGCTCCCCACGCCCGCCAGGTGCAGACCGTGCTGGAGAAGCTGGAAGAAGTGAGTCCCGTGCGGCTCTACGCCACCGGCCACGGCCCTTTGGTGCGCTTTGGCGTCACCGAACTCACCAAAGCTTACCGCGACTGGAGTCAGAACCAGCAGCGCCAAAACCTCTCCGTGGCCCTGCTCTACGCCTCCGCCTACGGCAATACCGCTACCCTGGCTCAGGCGATTGCCCGCGGCGTCACCAAAACCGGCAGTCGGGTGGAGTCTATTAACTGCGAGGTGGCTAGCACCGACGAAATCAAGGCGATCGCTGAGCAGTGCGACGGCTTCATTATCGGCTCGCCGACGTTGGGCGGCCATGCCCCCACTCAGGTACAGACAGCCTTGGGCATCATGCTCTCCAACGCCAGCAGTGAGAAGCATGTGGGCGTATTTGGCTCCTTTGGCTGGAGTGGGGAGGCCATCGACTACCTGGAGGACAAGCTCAAAGATGCGGGCTACCCCTTCGCCTTTGATCCCATCCGCGTTAAGTTCACCCCTGACGACACCACGCTCAAAACCTGCGAAGAGGCGGGCACCGACCTGGTGCAGGCGATTAAAAAAGCCCGCAAGCGCAAAAAGGCCACCCAGCTCACCGCTAAGCCCGGCGTCTCTACTATGACCCCGGTGGAGCAGGCCGTGGGCCGTATCGTCGGCTCCCTGTGCATCGTCACCACCCAGCAGGGGGACTTGTCCAGCGCCATGCTGGCTTCCTGGGTATCCCAGGCCACCTTTGCGCCGCCGGGCTTTACGGTGGCAGTGGCCAAGGAGCGAGCCATCGAGTCTTTGATGTACCCCGATAGCCACTTCGTGCTCAACATCTTACCGGAGGGGAACTACATCCCGCTGATGAAGCACTTCCTGAAGCCCTTTAGCCCTGGCGAAGACCGCTTTGAGGGAGTGGAGACTAAAGACGCCGAAAACGGCTGCCCCATTTTGGCGGGGGCCTCTGCTTACTTGGAATGCCGGGTCAAGAGCCGCATGGAATGTGGCGACCATTGGGTCGTGTACTCTGTGGTGGAGCAGGGTGAGGTCCTAGATGCGGACGCGAAGACTGCCGTACACCACAGGAAATCTGGGACGCATTACTGAGCCCGGCCAACCGGGGGAATTCTAAAGCCAGTTGGTGGAGGCAGTCGGCGCGGCCGAGGTGCCGGTGAGCTGTGGGTAAGTGCTAAGTCTCTATAGGAGCCAATTGACCACTAGTCCCGCGACCACTGACCCCACAAAGGCAAAGCCCAAGTAAGCAAAAAACACGGGTCGCTTGGCTAAGGCAAATACCGCGATCATGGCTGGAATGCTGGTAGCCCCGCCTGCCAAGAGGAAGGTCATGCCGGCTCCCGGACTCATACCCTGAGTAATCAGACCGTCTACTAGGGGCAGCGCCGCGTAGCCGTTCAGATAGGCAGGGATGCCCACCAGCGCGGCCCCCAGCACCGCTCCTAAGCTGTGATCCCCGACCGCTGAGCCAATCCAGCCGTTAGGGACATAGGCAATCATTAGGCTCTCTAGCAAAAAGGCCAGGGCCAGCCACTTGCCTAAAAAAACGGCGTTCTTACGCGCCCCTTGCCAAAACCGCTCTCGCCGCTTCGGCTGTTGCCAAAAGCGCCATGCCACTGCCTTAGGGTTACGGATGGTGCTACCTGCACAGCCCCCGTCTCCAACACCAGGCTTTAAGGGGGCCGCAAACGCCGACCCTGAGTAAAGCTTGGACAGTATTAAAACGCCAAAGCCCCCTAGCAGCCCGATGGCGATAGTCGCCAGGGTTTTGGCGATCGCAAAGCGCAGCCCTAGCGTGCCCACCGTCAGCACAAACATG
>JBCCAG010000767.1:0-2306 GCA_039814955.1 Cyanobacteria bacterium P01_A01_bin.135 | reverse complement strand
GCCCCTGACGGCTCCCAGCAGGTGGCGGATCTCTGGGCCGACCCTAACGTGATGGTCGCCTTTTTTAGCCGGGTTAGCCCCCTGCGTCCCCTGACCATTGGTTACCAAACCGCCATGCTGCGGCTAGAGCAGGAGGGCGGGTTACCCGACACCATCAAGCCAGAAAAGGTCGCCATGGCGATTTTCTCTGCCACTAAGGCCGAGCTATCCCAAGACCGGCAGCAGGCGATCGCCCAGTTTCTGCCGAGCGACGGTCTCCGGCAAATGTGGGAGCAGGCCTAGCGCCACCTCTTGTAAGCAAAGCTTGACATTTCGACGCTGCCCCTCCGAAATGTTCGGCTTAGCCCCCTTGGGATTCCCAATAAAATACGTCATCATCGAAACTGAATTCAGCAGCTAGGCAATTAGCGCTGCCCACCGGCCTCAGCTACATTGTTATCAGCTCTATCAATCAAATAATTTGCTGTTTTAGTTAAAGCCTTTTAATCCCATGGTATCTACGCCCACAGCGCCCCTTACCCCTACCCAGCAGTTTGATCAGGTGGTGATGACCACCTATAACCGCTTCCCCATCACCCTGGAGCGAGGGGAGGGCTGCCGCGTTTGGGATGCCGATGGCGGCGAGTACCTGGATTTTGTTGCCGGCATTGCCACCTGCACCCTAGGCCACGCCCACCCCAAGATGATTGAGGCGGTTACCGCGCAGATTAAGACCCTGCACCATGTCTCAAACCTGTACTACATTCCTCAGCAGGGGGAATTAGCCCAGTGGCTCGTGGACCATTCCTGCGCTGACCGGGTGTTTTTCTGTAACTCCGGCGCAGAGGCCAACGAGGGGGCGATTAAGCTGGCCCGCAAGTACGGTCACACTCAGCTGGGTATCGATGAGCCGGTGATTTTGACAGCCAATGCCAGCTTCCATGGCCGCACCTTGGCGACGATTACCGCCACCGGTCAGCCCAAGTACCAGAAGAACTTCAACCCCTTGGTGCCAGGCTTCCACTACGTGCCCTACAACGACATTGCGGCCCTGGAGGCGGCGATCGCGGAACTAGACCGCTCTGAGCGGCGGGTGGCGGCGGTGATGCTAGAGCCCCTGCAGGGAGAAGGGGGGGTTCGCCCCGGCGACAAAGAGTACTTTGCCCGGGTGCGCCAAATCTGCGATGAGAAAAGCATTTTGCTGATGCTGGACGAGGTGCAGGTGGGCATGGGCCGCAGCGGTGAGTACTGGGGCCACGAGATGCTGGGCATTGAGCCCGATGTCTTTACCTCCGCCAAAGGACTGGGGGGCGGCATCCCCATCGGGGCGCTGCTGTGCAAGTCTTCCTGCGATGTGCTGCAGCCTGGGGAACACGCCAGCACTTTCGGCGGCAACCCCTTCGTCTGCGGGGTAGCCCTGGCAGTTTGTCGCACCCTGGAACAAGAGAACATCTTGGAGAACGTCCGGCAGCGGGGGGAGCAGTTGCGCAACGGTCTCAAGGCGATCGCCGCCGAGTACCCGCAGCTCTTTAGCGAAGCTCGGGGCTGGGGCCTCATTAATGGCCTGGTGCTACGGGATGAGGCGGAAACCACCTCCGTTGAGATTGTGAAGGCGGCAATGCAGGCCGGCCTGCTGGTGGTGCCCGCTGGGCCGAAGGTAGTCCGGTTTGTGCCGCCGCTGGTGGTCAGCGCCACTGAAGTGGAGGGAGCGCTACAGGCCATCCGCCGCGCGGTTGCGGCCCTTTAAAGGTCGGCCTACGTTAGGTGAAGGCCTTTAGCCGGTGTGGCTGAAGGGTAAATGGGCACTCTAAACCCAGTCAATTGGGCGGGGGCCTATGTCTGGCGTTTCGCGTGCAAATACTGAGCGGCCCTACTGGGTTGCTTGGTCTCAAATTCCTCAGGTAGGGCCCGTGCGGCTGCAGCGGCTGTGGCAGCACTTTGGCAACATGGCCACTGCCTGGCAGGCAGATCTATCTACGCTGATGGCGGTGGAGGGGATTGGCCTTGCCACCGCCATGGAAATCGACCAGGGGCGATCGCAGATCGATGTGACGTCAGCCTATCGGGACTATGCCGAGGCCAACCCGCAGTTCTGGACACCCTCTGACGCCGACTATCCCCGGCTACTCCTGGAGATTCCCGACCCGCCTCCCCTGCTGCACTACCGGGGCCAGGTGAATTCGGCTGAAAATCAGGCGCAGGCTCTGGGGGTGGCCATTGTGGGCACCCGCCAGCCCACCGAATACGGTCGCCGCTGGACCTACCGCATTGCTCAGGCTCTAGCCCGGGCAGGAGTCACCGTTATCTCTGGCCTGGCAGATGGCATT
>JBCCAG010000297.1:0-5128 GCA_039814955.1 Cyanobacteria bacterium P01_A01_bin.135 | reverse complement strand
ATCGGCACAATCCCCCCTAAGCCCAAGGCAGGATAGAGCATTCCAGCTGCTGCCGGAACAACAATGCCAGCGAGAGAGCCTGTAGCCCGAGTCATGCTGAGGGCGCGAAAATAGTCCGAGGGTGCCACAATCAACCCAATGGAGGCTCGAGAGGCCAAACTAGCAAACTGATCAAATCCGCCCCTGGCCAGCGCTACCGCGTACAGATGCCAAATAGCCAACTGCCCTGATAGGTAAAGCATTAGCACCAGCAGACCGGCTGCTAGCGACGCCACCTCGCTTAAAATCATTAGATATTTGCGGTTGGCGCGATCAACGATAATCCCCGCAAATAAAGACGCGACAACAATCGGCAGCTTATAGAAAAAGCCCGTCAGCACTAGCGCCGTCGCTGAGTCAGTCTGCTCCCAGACCCAGAGGGTAATGGCAAAATCGGCCATGCCGTGGCCGATGAAAGAGATTAGGAAGCTGAGACAAAGAATCGTGAATCTACGCAAGCCTGTAGGTGCAATAACTGCCTTGTAATACTACACTGGTGGGCTGAAGAAGGTGGTTTAGCTGTGCAGAAACGAGGTCAGCGGTAGCCCATAACCGTGAGCAAAAGAGCCTGAGTGGATTCGGCTACAAAATTTGCAAAATTTGCAAGTTTGCCCCTGATCCGATCTGGAGAGGGCTGCGATCGCTGACGGTCATCATTGGTTTAAGAAGCGCGACGACAGAGCCACTCCTTTTGAGTATCGCGTCATCCCTCGACATTCCAGGTCGCGCAAAAAACCGGCTGCCTCACGTGAGCACAGCCGGATGAATGGTTCAAGTTAGTCTGAGGGCGCTATCGAACTTCGGCCTTTCCCCGTCCTCCCTGCGGAAAGGCCGAGATTGGCTTAGGCGAAGACGCTGTTATCCAAGCCGGTAACGCCCTGGACAATTCCGAGCAGCTCGTTGCTGTTGGTGAGCAAGAAGCTATCGCTGCCCATCTCCATGATTCGGACGCCTTCGGGGGTGAGGCCGCCAAGCTTGATCTGATCAACGCTCAGCTCGAAGTCGGTGATGGTGTCGACGCCTTGGGCCAACGCCAGCACAAACTGGTCCGCTCCCCCACCGCCGGTGTAGACATCATCGCCCCCCAGGCCATCCAGCATGTCGCTGCCCTCACCACCAGTCAGCACGTCATCAGCATCGGTGGCTGGCAGAGTTTGACTCGCCCCGAAGTAGCTGCCGTCGATGGTCTCAGCCTGGACGCCCTCTAAAATTGCCAGCACGTCATCACTGCCAGCTAGCTGGATAACCGTGTCCTCATTGTCTTGGGCGATCGCCAAGTCGCTGAAGTCGATGGCCGCCGAAAAGTCTGGCTTAAAGCCAAGTAGCTCAAAGCGATCGCTAGGGTCGAAGTTGGTGATGGTGGTAACCCCCTCCCCAGGGCCCAAAATAAAGGTATCGCTGCCGCTGCCGGTGGTGACGGTATTCTGGCCCACAGACATCAAGAAGTTGCCCTGGTTGACGACGGTGTTGAGCGTATTATCGCCCTCACCCAGATCAAGGGTGTTGGTTCCAGCGCCCGCGTGGACGAAATCATCGCCGCTGCCCGCCGTAACCACATCATCCCCAGCGCCAGCGGTGACGTGGTTATCGCCCTCGCCGACCTCAGCAGTGAGGTTACCCTGCACCAGGTTTACCGTGTCGTTACCCGACCCAGCGGTGACGGTGGTGGAATCCGCGCTAGCAGCCACAAAATTGTTGCCCTCGCCCAGATCAACCGTGCCGCTGCCGATGCTAATGATGTCGTCGCCGTCCCCAGCAGTCACTGTCTGGCCAAGGCCAAGAGCCGTCACGGTGTCGTTTCCGTCCCCTAGGGAGAAGGTATTGTTGTCGCCACTGACGACCAAGAGGTCTGCCTCTGCGGTGCCCTCAAAAGCCTGGTCGCCGCCTGGTTCAGGGATATCCACATCGGCGGCGACTTCCACTTTGCCAAAGACGCCGTCCCCCGCACCGTCGCCCAGGTCGTTGCCCGCTGCGAAGTATAGGTCGTTGGTCTCGCCCAGGCTGCCGCCGTTGCCAAAGGTTAGGCCCCACAGCCCGTCGATAACGATGGGGTCGCCGCTGCTGTCGCGCAGGTAATCCACCGCCGTGCGTGTCTCTGGGTCAAAGGCCACGATGGTGCCATCGCCAAAGTTAGAGACCAGCAGCATGTTGCTGTACTCACCAAAGTTGTCGGGGGCCACCACAAATCCCCAGGGGGCATCCACCAGGCCGCCGCTGTCCCAGGTGGCGATCAGGTTGCCGTCGAGGTCAAACTCGGCAATGCCGCCCAGCCCCTCTTCGACAATTTCATCCCCTGGGATCTCAGGATTCGGCGCGGCGTAGGCCACCAGCAAGGAATCTTCGATCAGCTGAATGTTGTATTCGGCATATCCTTCATCCACGAAGGGATTGTCAAAGGCAAAGTCGCTGGTAATTTCATTGAAGCTACCGTCGTAGACTTCAATCTCGGGCGTCGTGCCAAAATCGGCTACGTAGAGGCGGTTGCCAGTTTCAAAGTTAGTAATGGCGACCCCGTAGTAGATGGAGTCGAGAAACTTATCGACCACCACCTCCGACTCTAGCGGGCGGTCGATGGTGCCATCGTCATTGGCTCGCTCAGTCCAGCCGGAGATGCCGCCGTCGGTGGCCACAAAGATAAACTTGCTGGGGGCGGTGATGTCGCCGTTGGGATGCTCCTGGGTGATGACAAAGTCGCTGCTGCCGTTGAACACCTGTCCGGTCGGCCCAGAGATGCCAAAGATATTGTTGGCCGTCGGCGTAACGTCAACAATCTTGAGGTCATCCTGATAGATGGGCACACCGCCAACGTCGCCGACGTATTCTGTGCTGACGCCGGTGCCGCTGGCGCTCAGCCAGAAGTGGCCGCCCAGCCCGGCGGGGCGGATGGCAATGCCCCAGCCTAGGCTGAGATAGGGATCGAGCAGCTGCGGGCTGTAGGAGGCCTCGTTTGCGGCCAGGTTAGTGACTGTATAGCCGCTGGGCTCATCGGTGGATGTTGTAAAAGTGGCCTCATAGGCACCGGGTTCGGCTACACCATCGATACTCCAGCCGCTGCCGCTGCCGGGGGCGGTGGGGTCGTAGTCGTCGTTGCCCAGGACGCTAATGCCGGCGTAGTAGGTGCCTGCGGTATCGGGAGTAAAGGTGAGACTGGCCTCACCTGCACCAGGGGTAACGGCGTCCAGCGTATCGACCTGACCGACGGCGTCGAGCTCGTTGCCCTCAGCATCAAACACTCGCAGCACTGGCTGCAGCAGAGACTCAGCGCCGTCAGCGCCAACGGCATCCACATTAATTGCAATAGATTCGCCAGCGGTCAGCTCAAAGGCATAGAGATCGACATCTTCAGAAAAGTCGAGGATGGGGTCAGTGCCGAAGAAATCGTAGATATAGTTGGCCTCACCCGTCACCACCGTTGGATTGTCGGGCGTCAGGTTAAGGGTGATCGCCGTCTCTAGCGAGTCATTCAGCTCGGTCTCTGTGGGCGGTGGCGGTACCTCTGCAGGCGTATCGACAATTTGGAAACTCCCGGCGGCGGCTGACTCCGCAATTTGATACGCGTCACTGGGATTTAGGGTAAAGGTGGCCGTCTCTAGCCCCTCAGACATCCCGTCGTCGGCAACGGGCAGGCTAATGGTGGCCGTCGACTCGGTCATGGTGAAGACGAGCTGGGGCGGCTCACTTTCGGCGATCGCAATCTCTCCGGTGATGCCCGTGGTCTCGACGCTGGCCAGGTCAAAGTCCTCTAGTCCTGTCACTGTCACCGAGACTGTAACCCCATCCGCCGGGGGGAAATCGCTCAGGTTAAAGTTATGAACTGAAACGGTGCCCTCTGATTCCACCAGCACTGCTGGCGCTGTGCTCAGGCTCAGCTGTGGCGAAGACTCAGCCGTGTCACCAATCGTTACTGTGACGGCGCTGGCGGCGGGGTCAACCCGATAGGCCCGGCTTTCTCCTAGTGCAACTCTAAAGGCTTGCACCCCTTCGGCCACATCATCAGGAAAGGCTGCCGTGGTAATGGTGGCGGTCTGTTCGGTGATTTGAAAATAAAACCCGCTCGATGAGAAATTGGGAATGGGGAAGGCACCCCCAGTGACTTCGATGCCAAAAACATTAAACTGCCCCAGCAAACCGAAGACCGATCCCCCAAAATCATCGCCAATGCCTGCGGGTGCGGTAGCGTTGATGTAGACAAGGAGGCCCTCTGGCGGCGGCGGCTCACTCAGAGTAAAGGTAAAGGTGGTAGTATCGCCTGCCGCTTCAGTGATAGCGCTATTTTCTACGGTTAGGCCAACCGTGAGATCAGTTGCTGCTACTGGGACATCCGCAACCGTGTCGTAAACCGTAACGGTAGACGTGGCCGCCGCCGGACTGATATTGACGTCGCTGCTGTCTAGGGTAAAGGTGAGCTGTTCTAAGCCATCCGTTTCGGGTTCAGGTTTGTCTGTCAGCAGCAGGTTGAGCAAAGCGGTGTTTTGAGTTACGTTCAGACGAATGCCCGACGGATTGCCCGCCGCGTCTAAAACCGGCCCCAGGATTTCGGCCCCGCGAATGAAGGGCTCATAGATAAACAGGTACTCGGCCAAGTTGGCGTCCGCGTTGAGGGTGACTTCTACTCCGCCCGCGGGGATCGCCCCCTCAGTGGTCAGCAGCACGTTGATGGCGGCTCCGCCCAGGCCGTTGAGCGGGTCGAAGCCCAAATCGCTAACGGTTTCGACCACCGCTGGCGCGACGACTTCACCTTCTAGGCCGTAGGTACCCACGATAGTTTGTAGTGAAACTGTGGGGGCGTCTGCGGGTGGTGTTTCTCCACTGGGGGGCTGAGTCGGGGGTGGCGTCTCTGGGGTAGAGTCATTCACCAGCTCAAACTCCAGCGTGTAGTCTCCCAGACTGTTCAGCTCAAATTCTTCGAGGGAAACCCCGCTGCCAGAGCCGGCAGTGAACGGATCGTAGGCAAAGTTGAGATAGGAGCTAACCCCGGCATAGTAGGTTCCCGCTGCGGTCGCTGTGTACTCAAGGTAGGGCAGAAAAGAGACAAAGGCATCGTCAGGACCGGGGTCGGCAAAGCTAGCTTGGGCTAAGTTGTTGCCTT
>JBCCAG010000635.1:0-2910 GCA_039814955.1 Cyanobacteria bacterium P01_A01_bin.135 | reverse complement strand
CGGCGTTGCCATTGCAGGCGTCGGTCGGCCTGTGGTTGAAGGCAATCGCATTTACCAAAATCGGGGCAACGGCATTTCCGTAAGCGACACTGCCGCCCCGCTGATTCGTACCAACCGCATTGAAGAAACCGGCTACGGTGTAGTGGTCCGCGATCGCGCGGTGCCTCGACTGCTAGAGAACTACATCAGCGGCAACCGCTCTGGTGTGGTGGTGCAGGGGCGATCGCGCCCGGTGCTGCGGCAAAATCACATCACAGGCAATCATCAAGATGGGGTGGTTGCCCTGGCTGAGGCCCAGCCCGATTTAGGGACCCAGGGTCAAGCGGGGGAGAACCAGTTTGACAGCAACGGTGGCTACGCCATCAACGCTGAGGCCTCTGACGAAATCATTGCGGCAGCAGGCAACCACTTCACGGCCCCAAACCCCGCTGAGCGGCTAGCGGGTCGGATTGATTTACATGGGGTCGTCGGCGATGCCGTCAGCTTAGGCACACCGCCAGATGCACCAGGCCGGAATTCTCAATCGATACCGTCAGCGGCCAGCCCCCCGATTCAACTGGCGGTCATTCCTGCGGCAGATATTCCTAGCCCCGCTAACTCGCGCCCTACCGTTGCTCAGCAGCCCCTGCGTCCTTCTCCCCAGCGCTCTATGGCTGCAGAAACGGTCGCCATGAGAACGGTTGCCGTCGCGGCTCCCCGCCGCGCCATCCCGCCCCGTAACCCCAACTTACTGCCGGTTCCCGCCTCTAGCGTTCCTGTTGGTTACGCGGGATCCAGGGCGGCGATTTCTGCGACAGGTGGCGGTCGCCGTCCCCGCTATCGCGTGTTGGTGGACGTCTATAGTCGGCGGGAGCAGGCCCTAGTAGAAGCGATCGCCCCCGAGGCGTTTATTACCCGCATCAATGGTCGCATGGCAATGCAGGCTGGGGCCTACTACCAGGCTGAAAATGCCAATCAAATGCTTCAGCAGCTCACTAGGACGGGGCTACGGGCTGAAGTGCAGCAGATGCGGTAGTTCATGCCGACTGACCAAAGCGCTGGCGATATTGCCCCAGGGCCATCAGCGAGAAGTACTGCTGATACATGTGGTACTTGAGGTAGAAGTGGCAGGGAAAACCGGTGCCGGTGAAGTAGTCCTCATCCCAGCGGCCATCGGAGAGCTGGGTGTTGACTAGGTAGGCTACGCCGCTAGCCATGGCGTTCTTAGCCGGATTATCGGTGGCATCTGCCGCAGCGATCAGGCCCAGCAGCGCCCAGGCGGTTTGGGAAGCGGTGCTGTCGCCTTTGCCCCGCAAAGACGGGTCGTTATAGCTCCAGCAGGTTTCCCCCCAGCCGCCGTCGGGGTTTTGGCAGTCCACCAGCCACTGAGCCCCACGCTCGATGGCGCTTTGGTGTTGCTTTGGGTTCACCAGGGCCAGGGCCGCCAGCACGCCGCTGGTACCGTAGATGTAGTTAACCCCCCAGCGCCCAAACCAGGCCCCGTCGTATTCCTGCTCCTCTAGCAGGTAGTCCAGCGATCGCCGTAGCCTCATTGGCGTGTCTGCGCTGGGCAACAGCTCCGGTAGGTGATCGTAGGGCTGGCCCTCGTAGCGCTCCAAATACTGGGCGGCATCCCCCTCTAAATACCCCACCATCTCCACCACCCGGGCCGTCACGTCGGCGGTGTTAGGGTCGATCATGGCTTTGAGGTCGGCGTAGGGCAGCGCGTTCAACCACGCCTGGTCGTTGTCGATGTCGAAAGCGCCCCAGCCGCCGGGCTTACACTGCATGGTGGCAATCCAGTCTACGGCGCGGGCGATCGCCGTTTGCTTCAGGGCGTTGTCAGGCAAATCCAGCTGACTCAGGGCCATCACCACCGTGGCGGAGTCATCCACATCGGGGTACCAGCGGTTGACGAATTCAAAGGCCCAGCTGCCGGGGCGTCCGGCCTTGTTCTTCACGGCCCAGTCGCCGTAGTCGATGATTTGCTTGTCGATTAGCCACTGGCCGGCTTGCACCAGCTTGTCGTGGTTTGCGGGCAGGCCGGAATCCCGCAGCGCTCGGATACACCAAGCGGTATCCCATATCGGTGAGACGCAGGGCTGTACGTAGTATTGGTCCGCGGTTTCAATGACAAAGCGATCCACTGAGGCCATACCCCGCCTTACCATGGGGTCGTCTTTGTCATAGCCTAGGGTGCGCAGGGCCAGCAGGGAGTTCAACATGGCGGGGATGATGCCCCCCCAGTCGCCAGTTTCTTCCTGGCGCTCTAGTACCCAGGCTTCGGCGGCTTTGAGACTGCGCTGGCGGAGGGGCACCAGGTTAAAACGCTCCGACAGCTTGAACAGTTTGTCTAGCACCAGGAACAGATCAGTCCAGTCACCGCTGCGGGGAAAGCCCACGGGCGCGTTCTCTCTTCCTTCGGTATACAGCTCATCCAAAGTGATGCCCGGCTCTACGAAAAACACCGGCTCCTGGTCAAACACAATCAGCAGCGGTACCGTACTGCCCCGCGCCCAGCTCGACATTTCGTAGATGGGAAAGGAGCGCGGCAGCAGCATGACCCAAGGCGGAATCGAGGGGACACCGCGCCAGTCGTAGCAGCCGATTAGGGCCAGGTGGAATTTAGTAAAAATGCGAGTCTTAGTGATGCCGCCGTTGGCCAGGATAAAGTCTTTGGCCTTGACCATCGCCGGGTCAGAGGCGGGGACCTCCAGCAGCCGCAGGGCCATGTAGGCTTCCACTGAGTTGCTCAGGTGGCCGCCATCGCCGTAGAACAGCTCCCAGCCGCCGTGGTCCCGCTGCTGCGATCGCAAATAGGCCTCGACCTTATGCAGAGGCCGATCTTTATCAGTGCCCCAAATTTTGTGCAGCAGCACCACCTCCGCCGCCATAGTCACATTGGACTCCAGCTCCGACCACCAGTAGCCT
>JBCCAG010000223.1:0-5942 GCA_039814955.1 Cyanobacteria bacterium P01_A01_bin.135 | reverse complement strand
TGAAACCTAGGATCCTTCCCCTCAGCGGCACCCGAATTTCCTCTCCTGTGCTTCTGTAGTCAGCTTCAATCGTATAGGGCATGGGTTTTTGGGGGGTGGCGCACCGTGTAACTCCCCCTCGAGTAGAGTGCTGGTGAATTGAGTCGATGGTGTTGCGATTAGGCTGTGCCGTTTGGGCCTATCGGGGCTGGTTGGGGGGGCTGTACCCACCGCAGACCAAGGCCAGCGAGTTCTTATCGACCTACAGCCGCCGGTTGAGTGCTGTCGAGGGCAACGCTCCCTTCTACGCCATTCCCAGCGTGGCCACCCTAGCTCAGTGGCGCGAGGCAACCCCCACCGGCTTCAAGTTTTGCCCCAAGTTGTTTCGCGGCGTCACCCACCGCGGATCCCTCTCTCCCCAGCTTGCCCAGGCGCAAACGGTGCTAGCGCGGCTGCAGCATTTGGGCGATCGCCTGGGTCCGGTGATGATTCAGCTCCCCCCCAGCTACGGCCCAAATCAGATGGAGGACCTGAGCTGGTTTCTCAAGGCCTTGCCCGCCGAAACTTCCACTGAGATAGACTTAGCCGTGGAGGTGCGCCATCCCGACTGGTTCTCCCCCGCCACAGCTCCCCAGCTCAATGACGGCCTGCAGCATCGCGGCGCGGGGCGAATTTTACTGGATACCCGCCCAGTGTACGAAAGTCCCGACGACCCGCAGCAGCAGTCCCAGCGACGCAAGCCCCGCCTGCCGCTGCAGCCGGTCGTCACCGCCCCCTTCACCATCGTTCGCTACATCGGCCACCCCGACCTGGAGCGCAACCGGGGGTATCTAGATGAATGGGCGGGCCGCATCGCAAGTTGGCTACAGCAGGGGACGGTTGTCTATCTGTTTATCCACTGCCCCCAGGAGGCGCGATCGCCAGCTATCTTAGAGGCGTTTCACCAGTCCCTAGTCGCTGCAGGGGCAGTCATCCCTCCATTGACTTGGGGACGAGAGCCAGACCAACTGTCGCTTTTTTGAAGTTTTGTAAACCTTTAGTTCAGCGCTATCCCATAAACTTTTTGTGAATGGTAGCTGCAGTAAACTGCTGGCCCAGGACTAGCCAGTAGAATTTGAGTTAAGTGGCTGGCCATAGGTAAACGATGTGGGGGGGTGCCCCCCAACGGCGTCGTCTATTGACAACCTGCTACTTACAGACGCTCGTTTCTATCACTGTGTTCCCGATCCGCTCAATGAATCAAGCTGCCCTAACCCACACTAGCGCTACGCCGGCTACCAATGGCCACCGGTCCCCCCGCACCATCGCGGCAATTGACGTTGGTACGAACTCCATTCACCTGGTTGTCGCGCAAATCCAGCCAGAACTACCCTCCTTTCAGATCATCGCTAAGGAAAAAGACACAGTACGCCTAGGGGACCGCGACCCCAAAACCGGCAACCTCACCGAAGCGGCCATGGAGCGCGGCATCAAGGCCCTGCGCCGCTGCCGCGATTTGGCCACCAGCATGAACGCCGAAGATATCGCCGCAGTGGCCACCAGTGCCGTGCGAGAGGCTCCTAACGGCAGCGAGTTCATCCAGCGGGTGGAGCAGCAGCTGGGGCTGGCTATCGACCTGATTTCCGGGGAAGAAGAGGCGCGGCGCATCTACTTAGGGGTGCTCTCGGGCATGGAGCTGGGTCAAAAGCCCCATGTGGTGATCGACATCGGCGGCGGCTCTACGGAGCTGATTTTGGGGGATGGCCATGAGCCGAGGTTCCTTAGCAGCACCAAAGTGGGCGCTGTCCGCCTCAGCCGGGAGTTTGTGCGCCACGACCCCCCTGCTGAAGCAGAAGTCGCTTACCTGAAAGCCTTCGTCCACGGCAAGCTGGAGCGCTCGGTGGAAGAGCTGCAGTATCACCTGCAGCCCAACGAATCTATCAAGCTGGTGGGCACCTCCGGCACCATTGAGGCTCTAGCCACCATCCATGCCTGTGAGACCATGGGCGCTGTCCCCGCTACCCTCAACGGCTACCGGGTCCCCTTCGACGACCTGAAGGCCATCATCAAGCGGCTACAGAACCTGAAGATGGGCGATCGCCGCAGCTTGCCGGGGCTATCAGAGCGGCGAGCTGAAATTATCATCGCCGGAGCGCTAGTGCTGCAGGAGGCCATGGCCCTCCTTAAGGCTGACGCTGTCACCGTCTGCGAGCGGGCCCTGCGGGAGGGTGTGGTAGTGGACTGGATGCTGACCCAGGGCCTCATTGCCGACCGACTAGCCTACCAGAGCTCGGTGCGGCAGCGCAGCGTGTTCAACCTAGCCCGCAAGTACCAGATCAATCTGGAGCATTCGGGACGGGTGGCCCGGTTTGCCCTCAGCCTATTCGACCAGGCCCAGCAGCTGGGGCTGCACGACTGGCAAGCGAGCGACCGAGAGCTGTTATGGGTGGGAGCTATGCTGCACAACTGCGGCCATTTCGTCAGCCACAACGCCCATCACAAGCATTCCTACTACCTGGTACGCCACGGGGGGCTACTGGGGTTCACTGAGGTGCAAATTGAGGCGATCGCCAACATCGCCCGCTACCACCGCAAGAGCCACCCCAAGAAGAAGCATGAGAACTACCGCAACCTGCCCAATAAAGAATGGCGGCAGCGTGTGAACCAGCTCAGCGCCATCCTGCGGGTGGCGATCGCCCTGGACCGGCGGCAGATTGGCGCCATCCGCCAGCTCCACTGTGAGCTCGATACCGATGAGCCTGGGCTCATCCTGCGGCTGCAGCCTTCCATTCCAGGGGACCCCTGCAGCCTAGAGCTGTGGAGCCTAGATTACAAGAAAGACTGCTTCGAGGCGGAGTTTGGGTACCCAGTGATTCCTGCTCTAGAAGGCTAGGCCGTGACTACCGGGGTCATGACGTTTCTGCCAGAAACGTCATGACTCACAAACGTCTATTCAGGGCGGCGGGCCAGCAGGACTGGGCAAGGAGCGTAGACCCGCACGTAGTCTGACAACGACTGCCCCAGCAGCCGATCGAGGTCTGGCAATCCCCTGGCGACCGAGGGGCGGCGCTCTGGGGAGCCGATAATCAGTAGGTCTACGTCGAGATCTTTGGCCAGCTCACAGATGCGCGCCCCCGGCTTACCCACCGGCGCTTCGCAGCGGTATTTGACGCCCCGCTGTTGAGCTGCCGCGACGGCGGGAGCCAAGATAGGGTCTTTCTCTGGCTTGATGTCAGGGGCACTGGGTACGGTCTTGAGGTCCGGGTCGACGCGGACGAAGATCAGTTCCCCGCCTGAGATGTCCTGGATGGCCGCTAGGGCAAACTCCAGCACAAAGTCTGGGGTATTGTCGGGGTCCAGGGTCACTAGGATGCGGCGAACTTTCTTGGCGTAGATGTCATCTTTGACCAGGAGCATGGGCCGCGACGCGAGCTGGAACACGTACTGGCTTACCGAGTTCTGTAAAATCGACTCTAGCCGCTTAAGCCCCCGGGAGCCCATGATGATTAAGTCAGCGTCGATTTCCTCCGCTACGCGGCAGACAACATCTTTAGGGTCTCCCTCCCGAAGCATCGCGGTAGACTGGCTAGGGTCGAGGTCGAGATTCTGAATTGCTCGGGCCAGTATTTCACCGCCGTCCTTCCACTGTGTGGTCATGGCCTGGGCAGTGACCTGGGGCGCAATCACGTGAAGCACGGTAATGGCTGCTTGCTGGAACAGCGGGCTGTCCCGCAAAAACTTCAGCATCTCCTCAGTCTGGCCGGTCCCGGAATCAGCCAGTAAAATTCGCTTCATTTTAACCATGTCGTTTCTTCTCCTGTAACGCACGGGTGTAAGTAGAGCGCCGTAAGTAAACGTAGCTGCCGGGGGGCGCTCCCCCTTTCGTTTAACTGTGGCTACGCACTCAAACTACGCTGTGCTCGCCGCACGGAATCTGCTAAGTCAGAATCCCCTAACCAGGGTATCGCTGAACGTTGACTAGAATTTGCAGTTCGTTACGTCACGTTACAGAAGCTTATAGAAAGACAACATGGGTGAAGAAAGCCGTGATGATGCCGTAGCAGGCGGCTAAATAGGCCTGTTTAGACATACCCCGATATAGGGTGATCATGATTACCAGCGTGAAGGAGAACAGCAGCTCAACCCAGGGCACAGAGAAAATTGCCTCGGGATCGAACAGGTTGCCAAAAATAGTGAAAACGATCAGCGCCCAGAGCGTCGAAATGACGTAGATATTGAGCCGGGGAATACCCACTCGGTAGGGGGACTTGAAGGCGTCGGTGAAGAAGGCGATGTAAGTGATTGCCAGCGGGGGGATCAAATTGGCCATAATGCTCTGAATGCCGGCACCTGGGCTAAAGGCGAAGGAGGCGATGATCAGGTAAAGCATGTGGCCCACTAAGATGCCAATACCACTTAGGGCAATGGCAACATTCACTATCTTTAGCAGCGGCCCACGGCCGCCCGAGTCAGACCCATTAGACATACCCAAATCCTGGCTTTTACTGAGAAAACAGCGGTTTACGAATAAAATTAAGCATGCCCTAAAAGCGGAGATGCCTACAAATGAGGCATCCCTATTGCCTGTCCCTAGGACGCGCTAGCGCATAGGGAACTAGGAGCGCCCGCTTTTGGACAGCCTCTAAAACTTTACTGCCTCATGCCTTCCCCTGAGTCCCCACACCGACAGACTATCGCCTCTGAGGCGACAGCCCCCCGGCCGGCGGCAGTGTCCCAGACTAGCCCGGCCCTGCGCCGGCTGGGTTTGTTTGTATACCTTGTGCCAGTACTGGGGAGCCTCCCGGCCCTGTGGCTGATTGCGCAGCAGCGGGGCGATCGCCAGCAGCGCTACCTCAGCCGCCTCAGCGTCACCCTGACTGCAAGCTGGCTGATGGGGTATGCCTTGCTGAGCTTAGGCAATGGCGGCGGCCATGCCCTCTGGCCCCTGCTGCTCAGCACCTTCCTAACCTCAGGGTATTTTGTGGTCAGCCTGTGGCTAATGGTGCAGCTCTGGCAGCGGCGGCGTCCTTGGCTGCCGGGGTTCACGGCCCTCAGTAAGCGTATTCGATAGTTCAAGGGTGTGCTTAATTCCTAACCATCCCTCCCTAATCATCCCCATAACCCCGGGCATTTAGCGCCTCCGTCACCTGGTCCGCCAGGCGAAGGGTTTTCACCAGCAGCGGCATCCATAGGGTTAGCGCCGACCGCGATACCCCCCTGGCCCACTGCGCTGCCTGAATTTCCTGTACTTGGGCCAGCAGTACTGGGATAAAGCGAATGGCCAGCACCAGCAGCAGCGCGACACTATCAGCAGAGAGCCCTAGCCGCCTGAGCAGCGGGTTGAAGGGGGGGAGCCACCGCTCTAGCACCGCCATCATGGCGCTCACGGTTGTGGTCATACTCACTAGGGTGGCCAGCAGCAGCAAAACTACAAACCGCAGCACCACCACGCCACCGGTGCCCCAGGAGGTAGTCCAGCCATGCAGCAGCAAAATCGCCCCCAGCAGCGGCAGCAGCGGTTTAAGCTGCCCCAAGACTAACCGCAGTGGAAGCCGCGCCAGGGCGATCGCCCCCAGCAGCAGCGCCAACATCGCCAGCAACCCCGCCGGGGAGCGCAGCCAAAACAGGCCAATGCCGGCCACCGCCAGCACCAGCAATTTAAAGCCCGCCGGCAGGCGGTGCACCGGGGAGGGGCGGTCAACGTAAAGGCCAAGCATGGCGTGACTGCTCCATCACTGCTCCATCAGGGCCCGGTAGTAGGCGATCGCCTCGGTAGGAGGCCCATCTTTCACAACCCGTCCCTGGTCTAGCACGATCACCCGATCAAAGTCCGACAGTAGCTCTAGGTCATGGGAGACCACCACCACCGGCTGCGGTAAATCGTACAGGAGGCGGCGAATCTGGTTGCGGTTGCGCAGGTCCAGCAGGGTTGTGGGCTCATCGAATACTACATAGCGGGGCTGCATCACTAGCACCGCCGCAAT
>JBCCAG010000912.1:0-1691 GCA_039814955.1 Cyanobacteria bacterium P01_A01_bin.135 | reverse complement strand
GAAAATCAGGCGCAGGCTCTGGGGGTGGCCATTGTGGGCACCCGCCAGCCCACCGAATACGGTCGCCGCTGGACCTACCGCATTGCTCAGGCTCTAGCCCGGGCAGGAGTCACCGTTATCTCTGGCCTGGCAGATGGCATTGATGCGATCGCCCACCAAGCTGCCCTAGAGGTGGGCGGGCGCACTCTGGCGGTGATGGGCACCGGGGTTAACCTGGTGTATCCCCGCCGCAACCGGGCCCTGGCGGAGCGAATTTTGAGCCAGGGGCTGCTGCTGAGCGAATACCCCACCGGTACTCCCCCAGACCGCACCCGGTTTCCCCAACGCAACCGAATTATTGCTGGGCTTAGCCGCGCCGTACTGATTTTAGAAGCGCCGCAGAAATCTGGAGCTCTGATCACCGCCAGGGTGGCCAACGAGTACGCCCGCGACGTATACGCCCTGCCGGGCTCCTTGGATAACCCCAAGTCCTCCGGCTGCTTGGCTTTGATTGAGCGGGGGGCCAGCATGATTTTGGGAGAGGCGGCGCTGCTAGAGGCCCTGGGGGCAATCCCGGCGATTGAAGCCGCCCAGCATGCCCCTGACGTGATGCCACCAAACCTATCCGCCGAACTAGCCCAGGTGCTGAGTGCTATTCAAATGGAGCCGCTACTGCTAGACCAAATCGCTCAAACCAGCGAACTGGAAACCGGCACTATTCTGGCGGCCCTGGCGGAGTTGGAGATGATGGATCTGGTGCAGCAGCTACCGGGGATGCGCTATCAGCGCTGCTGATGGGGCGATCGCCTAGGATCGGCTCTCCCTCAGTAGTATCTGGCAAGACGTCTTCCTCGGCAGTAGCGGGGGGCTCAGCCGGTGACGCCAAGCTGTCGGGGATGGCCGGCGGCGGCGGCGGTGCGATGGTCTCGAAGAAAATCATCCCCTTACCCACCACCGGGGTTCGGGCAATCCGTTCCCCTCTCTCGTTGATTAGCGTCAGTTGGGAGAGTTGGCTATCCTCAGCCCGCTGCTGTAGCTTACGGGCGAGCCGCTGCTGCTGCCGTTCCGTCAGGCGATACCAGCCGTCATCTAAAGTCACCAACAGGCGATCGCCCGCCACGTCTAGGTCAACGGCGTAGACGGTGCCGTCGTAGTCATCGGTGGCGGTATCGATGCGGGCCTGAATCGCCTCCAGCAGCGCCTGATTGGGGGCAGGTTTAGATACCTCGCCGCTAGGTGCCCTAGCCGCGGCGGGGGCGGGACTAGCGGTCAGCAGGTTCCCCGTCAAAAACACTAAGACAGCCAGGGTGGCTGAGGTGATTAAGAAAGCCACTCGGGAGGACTCCGCCGCCGCCGCCGCTTTGGCTTCTGGGTCAAGGCGTGCTAAGGACCACTGCAGCACCTGGCTAAAAATGCGGGATAGCGACAGGGTGAGGGCCACCAGCAGCGGCTTCACCACTTTCCAGAGCCCCACCAGCGCACCCAGTGGACCTGTAGCGCTGGATTCAACGGTCGGGGAAACAGCTTCTAGCTGCTGGGCAAGCCAGTTTGCCCCTTTGATGCCGGTGGCAAGGCCGGTTTTGAGGGCTGGTTTTAACAGTCCCCAAATTCTCTGAACCGTGCTCCCTGAGGCGGTTGGAGTTGCGGCGGGGGATGGGGGCGGCGTGGCTGTGGCCGGTTCCGCTTTGGCTGGCGGCGGGGCTGATGCGGCG
>JBCCAG010000229.1:0-5859 GCA_039814955.1 Cyanobacteria bacterium P01_A01_bin.135 | reverse complement strand
GCGGCTCTCTGCTGGAGACCTTCGACAGCCAGACGGTGTTCCTAATTACGGCCACCTTTCCCCTGATTGTTTCCTGCGTAGCGGGACTGATTGCGGAACAGCCGGTGATCAACCCCCAAGGGGGGGGAGCGGTGGTAGGCCACCAGATTACCCTACTGCGCCAGGCAGTGGGTCAGCGCAGCATCTGGATGCCGGCCCTGTTCATTTTCTTGTGGCAGGCCACTCCCTCCTCAGACTCCGCCTTTTTCTTCTTTTCCACCAACGACCTGGGGTTTAGCGCCGAATTCTTGGGGCGGCTGCGGCTGGTGACCAGTGCGGCGGCGATCGCCGGCATCTGGATGTTCCAGCGATTTTTCAAAACCGTGCCCTTTCGCAGCATCTTTGGCTGGACGATTCTGCTCTCAGCCCTGCTGGGGCTCACCTCCCTGCTGCTGGTCACCCACGCCAACCGTGCCTTAGGCATTGAGGACCATTGGTTCAGCCTAGGGGACAGCCTAATCCTCACGGTGATGGGACAAATTGCCTACATGCCGATTTTGGTGCTGGCGGCGCGCATTTGCCCCGAGGGAATTGAGGCGACGCTGTTTGCGCTGCTGATGTCGGTTTTGAATCTGGCCCGGCTCCTGTCCCACGAAGGGGGGGCGCTGTTGACCAAGGTGCTGGGAATTACCGACACCAATTTCGAGCATCTGTGGCTGTTGGTGCTGATTGCCAACCTCACCACCCTGCTGCCGCTGTTTGGACTGCGGCTGTTGCCGGATGAGAGTATCACTAGCGCTGAGGATTCAATGCGGGCCTCAGCGATCGCCGCCGATAGTCAGGCAGTGCCGGTAGCGCAACCACCGTCCTACCGGACTGTTGCCGCTGCGCAACCGGTGGGCCAAAAGTAGCGCTCGCTGCCTAGCCTGTTTTTCCCTTGCTCCCCATCAGTCTTTAACCAAATTCTCCTGTGACTTCATCTACACCCCTTGAACAAACCCACGGCTATACCTACAGCCGCCAAGATTGGCAGGCGGGCTACCGCTCCCTGTACAACGAATTCGACTATTGGATCGATGAGGTGGAGGGCGAAATTCCCGCTGCGCTTACCGGAACGCTGTTTCGCAACGGCCCGGGCCTATTAGATATCGGCGGCACCCCCATCCAGCATCCCTTCGACGGAGACGGAATGGTCTGTGCGATCGCTTTTAAAGACGGCAAAGCTCACTTCCGCAACCGCTACGTGCGCACTGAGGGCTACTGCGCTGAGCAAGCCGCTGATACCATCCTCTACCGGGGGGTGTTCGGCACCCAGAAGCCCGGCGGCGTCTTAGCCAACGCCTTTGACTTTCGCCTCAAAAACATCGCCAACACCAACATCATCTATTGGGGCGGCAAGCTGCTGGCCCTGTGGGAAGCCGCTAAGCCCTACCGCCTCAACCCCCACACCCTGGAGACCATTGGCATCGATGACCTGGACGGGATTTTAGCGGAGGGAGATAGCTTCGCAGCCCACCCCTGGGTGGACCCCACCTGTCAGTTCACCGGCGGCGAGCCCTGCCTAGTCAACTTTTCGGTGCAGCCGGGGCTATCCACGCAGATTAACCTCTACGAGTTTTACCCAAGCGGTAAGCTGCGGCGGCGCTACAGCCACAACCTGCCGGGCTTTGCCTTCATCCATGACTTTGCCATCACCCCCAACTACGCCATCTTTTTTCAGAATCCGGTGTCCTTTAACCCCGTCCCGTTTGCCTTGGGTCTGCGGGGGCCGGGGGAATGCATTTCAGTGGACCCCAAGAAGCCGACCCGAATTCTCTTAGTGCCCCGGCAGCCCAGCGGTAAAGCCATCGAGCTGGAAACCGAAGCTGGCTTTGTCTTCCACCACGCCAACGCCTTTGAGCAAGGCGGCAAGGTCTACATCGACTCCGTCTGCTACAACGGCTTTCCGACGGTGGAGCCCAACTCGGACTTTCGCCAGGTGGACTTCGACAAGGTGCCGGAGGGTCAGCTGTGGCGGTTTGAATTAGATTTAGAAGAGCAATCGGTGACGGGATCTCAACTGGAGGCCCGCTGCTGCGAGTTCCCCTGGGTCCACCCTGAGTACGCAGGCCGCCCCTATCGATATGTGTATCTAGGGGCCGCCGATCAGCGCGAGGGCAATGCCCCGCTGCAGTGTATCCTCAAAGCGGACCTAGAAACGGGCGATCGCCAGCTGTGGAGCGCCGCTCCCCGAGGCTTTGTGAGCGAGCCCGTGTTCGTGCCCCGACCTGGCTCTAGCGCGGAGGACGACGGCTGGGTAATGACGCTGGTGTTTAACGCGTCCCACGGGCGCTCAGAGTTGGTTATCCTTGACGCCCAGGATTTTGGCAAAGGCCGGGTGGCCACCCTGCGGCTAAAGCACCATGTGCCCTATGGTCTCCACGGCAATTTTGTATCAGAATACTTTGGTCCGACCCCGTAATTGTGATCTCGTGACCGTGATCTAGATGACAATATAGCTGCTACCATAGCCCCCCGCCCCTATGCTTGACTGGATTATCGATGTCATCAACGCATTAGGCTACGTTGGTATTGCCTTCTTGATGTTCCTGGAGAACGTCATTCCCCCCATTCCCTCGGAGGTAATTATGCCCTTGGCGGGCTTCAGCGTCTCTGAAGGGGAGCTGGGGCTGATAGGGGTGATTATCGCCGGGACCTTGGGTTCCGTGGCGGGGGCGCTGCCCTGGTACTGGCTAGGCCGCTGGCTAGGCACCGAGCGACTGAAGCAGATTGTCGATACCTACGGCAAAATCCTGGGACTATCAGCAAAAGATGTAGATAAATCCCGCCGCTGGTTCAACCGATACGGCTCTATTGCGGTGCTGGTAGGCCGCTTAATTCCGGGGATTCGTACCTACATTTCGGTACCTGCTGGCCTAGAGGAGATGGCCTTTGTGCCGTTTTTGATCTACTCCACCCTGGGCACGGTGCTGTGGATCGGCTTTTTGGCTATTGCTGGATATTTCCTAGGCCAGAACTATGCAGTAATCGCTACCTACCTCGGCCCCGTTGGGAAGGTCGTCTTGATTGCCCTCGCCGTTGTAACGGCAGGCTTCCTGCTGCAGCGGGCGCTTCGGCGGCGCTCAAAATCTACCAAATCCTCACCTAGACCACCGCGATCGCCGAATGACGCCCCCTGAGGTCTATAGCCCCAGTGAGTCCACGCTTGTGGTGATGATTGGTCTCCCCGGTAGCGGCAAAACTACGCTGGCCCGGCAATTTGCCCCCGCTGCCGTGATTTCCACCGATGCCATCCGCGCCGAGCTGTTTGGAGATGAGGCGGTTCAAGGCCCCTGGCTCCAAGTTGAGGCGCGGCTAACAGCGCGGCTACAGACTGCTCTTCTCCACCATGCCTGTCAAACCACCATCTACGACGCCACCAATGCCGTCCGCCGCCAGCGCCGTCACTTCGTGCAGCAGGCCCGTCAGATGGGCTTTCACCCCATTTACGGTTGCTGGCTGGATGTTCCGCTATCGGTTTGCCTGCGGCGCAACCAGCAGCGATCGCGGCGGGTCCCTGAGCCGGTGGTGCAGCGCATGCACCGCTGCTTGCAGGGTGCTCCGCCTCAGCTTCAGGAGGGTTTCGATGGCTTGGTGCGCATCGCTTGCTGTGGCGGTTAAAGGGCGATGCCCTATTCCCAGTTCTGGCGCTGGTTTTGGTCCTGGCTCTAGCTCGATAACAAAAGGTGTGGAAATTGCGATCGCCTCGCTGTCATAACCGAACCCGTGGGGTAGAAAGAGCTTGATAGGCTAGAGATGCGCCAAGCTGGATAGAGCGTGCTAGATGGACTGTTGTTAGGAGCGTGTGAATGGCTGCAACCGACTTCAAAGATTACTATGCTGTCCTCGGTGTCGAGAAGCGGGCCACGGCGGATGAGATCAAGCGGGCTTACCGGAAGTTGGCCCGAAAGTATCACCCTGACATGAATCCAGGGGATAAGCAGGCCGAAAACCGCTTTAAAGACATCAGTGAAGCCTACGAAGTCCTCTCTGATCCAGACAAGCGCAAGAAATACGACCAGTTTGGCCAATATTGGAAGCAGGCCGACAGCGCAGGCGGCTGGCCCCAAGGCGCTACGGGTGGTGGCCCTGGTGTTGACGGCTTTGACTTTAGCCAATACGGCAGCTTTGACGACTTTATTAACGAGCTGCTCGGCCGGTTCAATACGGGCTCGGCGACGGGAGGGCGGCAGGGGTACCGCTACAGAACCCAAACCGGCTCCACATCGGGCGGGTTTGCCACCGATGGCTTTGGCGGTGATCCCTTTGGCAATGCTGGTCAAGATCTAGAATCTCCCATCGCTCTCAGCTTTGCTGATGCCTTTCGGGGGGTGCAGCAGCGCCTCAGCCTCGGCAGCGAAGTGATCACCGTCCGCATTCCCCCGGGTGCTAAGTCGGGTAGCCGCATTCGAGTGCGGGGCAAGGGCCGGCCCGCCCCCTATGGTAATCAGCGGGGCGACCTCTATTTAATCGTCCAGCTTAAGCCCCACCCTTTCTTCTCGTTTGACGGCAATAACTTGACCTGCGAGGTCCCCATCTCCCCTGAAGAGGCCGTATTGGGGGGAGCGATCACGGTACCGACCCCCGATGGCTCGGTAACCATGAATATCCCTGCCGGTATCCGCTCTGGGCAGACCCTGCGACTGCGCGGTAAGGGTTGGCCATCGCCGAAGGGCAGTCGCAGCGATCAGCTAGTTAAGATTACGATTGCACCACCCAAAAACATCAGCGCTCAAGAAAAAGAGCTGTATAGCAAGTTACGCAGTATACGCAGCTACAATCCTAGAAAACATCTGGAAAGCACGTCACTATAGAACAGCGCCATAGCGTTGTGCCATGGACTTGTGCAAGCGATTTTAGGGCTTAGCAGGCAGGCCCTGTCAATTTTTTGGCGTTGCCAATTCTGTGCTGGGTGAGCGGCTTTAGAGACAAAGCTCAATAGAATATTTACGCTGACCTGTCGATAGTTTTCTCACCGCATTGAGCGGGGCCCAATGCGGTGACTGTCAGTGCTTGGCAAATGCGGTAAGCGGCATTCCTACAAGCCAATCTCCCCTGGAGGATAGCTTTGGCTGCTTAGGCTAAATTTGGTGCTGAGATATAGCGATACAGAGTCAAGCGGCGCGCCACCCTACACAAACTATTGTGACGGTGGATTATGACGGTGGCGATAGAAGGTAGCAGCCACAGGTGCTTCGCCTTTGTGAGACAGTAGCTTCAGCCATCAGTAAGGTTTATCCTAATTTTACCCAACTCGTGTCAGCTAATACATAGCCTTCACGGCCTAGCAATTAAAATAGGGTCAAGAGTAAATTGCTTCACCATTCATAGCCCTTGGAAGGATGCAGAGTATCTACGGAATTTTATAACCTTACTGTTGTAGAATCCTAAGTAATAGTGCTTAAGCATTAGTGCTCACGCATTACTATTTGGTTGCTAGAGCTGGTAGCAAGCTCAGCTTATCTGTTGACAAGATGTCAAGCTATTGGGTGTCATAATGGAAGATCAGATGAAACAGCGGGTGAAGTCAATGTATGGCTACGCCCTTCGCCAAGGGGCTTGTTCCTTGGATGAAGTGCCCCGCTTCGTAATGGAGATTCTTGAGGAAGATCCGGCCCAGGACGCCATCGATGACCTTATCTCAGCCATCCCGGCGGCGATTGAGTCGGCCCTTCCTATCGAGCCTTCTGCCTCAGTCATATAGATTGAAATCGCTTTTTGAAGGTGTCGACCTTTGTTACATCGCGTGCGCTAAGATGTGACGGGTTCGCTGGCCCGTTTGGGCCCAGCTAAACTGGGCGGCGCGTTTAAGGCCGGCCCGCTTAAGCTGCCCCCTCATTG
>JBCCAG010000187.1:0-6411 GCA_039814955.1 Cyanobacteria bacterium P01_A01_bin.135 | reverse complement strand
TCTTGCCCCACGTAGTAGCTAAACTTAGCCTTGGCCAAAGAGCCATCGGCAATGCCCTGCATAAAAGGGTGCTGCAAGCAGGCGATCGCCAGGTCTTGGTTCTCTTGCCAGAGCTGCTGCGACAGAGAAGGAAGCGGGGAGGTCATAAAAGAGCGCCGTAAGTAAACGTAGCTGTTAGGGGGGAAGTGCTACAGAGCGAGCGCTGCAAGACAGCGGAAAAGAGCATAAAAAACGCAGCTACCCCTTTGTTGGAGGCGCTGCGTTTCTTTAGAGGCGATCGCCCTAGCTACGCTGTAGCTGCCGCTGGCTCTTTGGACGGCACTAGCTGCTCATACGTGTCGCGCATCTTCAGGCCAACCAGCACCTGGAACAGGCCGGTGCCGTTGTTGGAACCTGGGTAGTCACGGTGCTTAAGCAGAAGCTCAGTCATCTCGCCGTAGAACTTGGCTGAGGTATTGCTCAGGTGGCTCTCGACGTAGATCATCTCTTCCAGCTTGTCGAACTGACCATCGACTTCCAGGATGGAGACCTCGTTACCGCAGAAGGCGTCGGGCCCGTAGTACATGCGGAAGCCGGGGTAGGAGCAGGTCAGCTTACGGCCACAAGGGGTCCAGTTAATGGTAGACCCTTCGTCGAATAGGTACACTGGCTCTAGCCCTTCAACGTTCTCCTTCTGAATCAGGCGCACCCGCAGAATCTTGCGCTCTTTGTCGTCAGGGATCAAGTTCGTGGGCAGCACCTGAATAACCACGTCGGCGTACTGCTTCTGAACATCGATGTAGGCCTCAAAGTCCGGGCGACGAGCATTGATGGAGGCAATGACGTCTTCGTAGGTGTGGCCGCGCTCGGCCATATCCCGCTGAACTTTCCAAGCTACTTTTACCTCGTCGCTGATGTCGAGGTAAACGCTAAAGTCGAGCAAACCGCGCACCCGTTCGTCAAACATCGGGTGCAGGCCCTCAATCACCACCACATGATTTGGCTCAATGCGCTCCGGGGGATCAAGCTCACCAGTCTCGTGGTTGTAGATTGGCTTATCAATCGCGGTTCCCTCTTTCAGCGCTTTGACCTGCTCATACATCAGATCAAAGTTGTTCGCCTTCGGATTTAGCGCCGTCACACCAGCCGCCTTACGGCCCTTGCGATCAAGGCTGTGATAGTCATCCAAGCAGATGACTGTCATAAATTCCTCACCAAAGATATCGCTCAGGCGGCGCAAGAACGTAGACTTACCGCAACCGGAGTCTCCGGCAACACCAATCAAAACCACCTGGTCTGGCTTACTCATTTAGGCTCCCCCAACAAAACAGTCTTTATACTATATGGACAAACTATACAAAAAACGGCGAAACATCCCCCCAAGAGCCAGGATTAAGTAGGCTGACCCCTAACCTCCCGGCTACCCCATGTGAGATAACCCACAGGCGTCAAACTGTACAAGACGCTATAACCGCTGACATGCCGACCACAGCGTAGCCACAACCCTGAAGCCATCGTGCGGGCCGGAGACCGACTGGCTTGTACCGTTAGTTGATGAGTATTTAATACTAATCATGGTCGATATTACCAGAAGCCGATCCCCACTACAAGATTCATTTCGGCTGAGATTGTCGCATCCACTGTGATATGGCAGTGATGTCGCGTTGATAGCGGGCTATGGGAACCTGTGCAAGTGCATCAGGGTTAACAGTCTGCAGCGTGCCCCTCTGCTACGGTAGCTCTGAAAAGGGCAAAGCAATGCGCTGATACGGCGCAGGCTAGCCTACGGGCATCTCTCCTGAGCCGCTGGCTAGGCTGGCGAGTCACCTGCAGCTGAAATTCTGAAGCAATCCCTAAAAATACTGCGCTTCTATCAGGAGGTAAGTTATCACCGATATGGTGACGCACGAAGTCCGACGCAAATGACACGTTGAACCGGCTTCATTGGGACGGCGCGCCAATGATACTCTAATAGAACATTCAGGTATCAGTGGAGCTTTGTACGCTTGATGCATTCAGCTAACGCAGTCAAGAGCACAAACAAGCGCAGTTCCCGATAGCGGCGAGCCCAGTAGTGGCGAGCAGGGTAATGGCGTTTACGTCACGCCCAAGTCCAATGTAGAGCATGTGAAGGCATTTTTAGGTAAAGCTATGTATAAACCGAGTGCAGTAGGCGGAAACGCTGGCAACACAGAGTATGCTAGTCGGCTCTTTGTTTATGAGGTAGAGGGTCTACGGCAGAATTACGTCACCGACCGGATGAGCTACCCCATCCGCCGCAGCGGCACTGTCCTGATTACCGTTCCCTATAACAGGATGAATGAGGAGATGAAGCGGTTGACCCGTATGGGTGCAAAAATCGTCGCCATCCATCCTCTGACGGATGAGGGAACCATGCAGGCTTTGATCAATGGGGAGTCTCCCAACGGTAACACCGGCAGCGCTAACGGTGGCACAGCAGATCAAGAAACTAAATCAATGACTCAAGCAAAAGCAAAGAAGACGGACGTTCCCGTCAATATTTACCGTCCCAAGAACCCGCTGATGGGCAAGTGCGTAGAGAACTACGGACTTGTTGGTGAAGGGGGCTCTGGCACGGTCCAGCACATTACCTTCGATGTCGCCAATAGCGACATGCGCTATCTCGAAGGCCAAAGTATTGGCATCATCCCCGAAGGCACCGACGAAAACGGCAAGCCCCACAAGCTGCGCCTCTATTCCATCGCCTCCACCCGTCACGGCGATAAGCTCGACGATGACACGGTATCCCTCTGTGTCCGTCAGCTAGAGTATAAGCACCCTGAAACTGGCGAAACCGTCAAAGGGGTATGCTCCACCTATCTCTGTAACCTACCAGAGGGTCAAGAGGTCCAGATCACTGGCCCGGTTGGCAAAGAGATGCTCCTGCCCGATGATGAGGACGCCAACATCATCATGATGGCGACAGGTACTGGCATTGCGCCGTTCCGGGCATATCTGTGGCGGATGTTCAAGGAGGAAGAGCGCCAGCTCAACCCTGACTACAATGGCTACAAGGGTAAGGCTTGGCTGATCTTCGGTATCCCGACAACGCCTAATATCCTCTACAAGGAGGAGCTAGAGGCAATGCAAGACAAGTACCCCGACAACTTCCGCCTCACTTATGCCATCAGCCGCGAGCAGCAGAATAAGGATGGCGGTAAGATGTATATCCAGCACCGCGTCGCGGAGCATGCCGCTGAGCTGTGGGAGATGATCAAAGACAAGAAGACCCACACCTACATCTGTGGCCTGAAGGGGATGGAAGACGGTATCGATGAAGCGCTGTCGGCTGAAGCTGCCAAAGAGGGCATCGACTGGAAGGAGTACCAGCGCGAGATCAAGAAGAAGGAGCACCGCTGGCACGTCGAGACCTACTAGGTTAACGGTAAGGGCGATCGCCCTCGCAAGAGGCAGATAGACCCGTAGGGACATGGCATGCCATGTCCCTTTGCGTATGCGGGTGTCACGATATGGCGTTTAGTCCGCGGGTTGGGGCGACCAGCCGGTCGCCCTTACGAGACGCGGCCGGCGTTGGATTATCCGGCCAGCTTGGCCCGGGCCTGCTTGACCATGGCAATCAAAGTCTGGTGAGCATCCTCTGAGTCCTGCAGCTCGTGATCGAAGGAGATGTCTAGCGGCAGCGTCTTATCCTCGGTCTGCACCAGCAGGCTCATGGCCTGAGGCTCCACCTTTAGCATCTGGGCGGCGATCGCATTTTCGATGCCGTTGGCTTTGGCGTACATCAGCACCGCGTCGGCGTGGTCTTCGTTCATGTGGGTGCAGATGCGATCGCTGACGGGCTTGGTGATTGGGTCGGCCATAGTGGGTGTGCGGTTGTTCTTAGAATTATTGTCTGAGTGTTGCTGTGTAGCCGTCTAAGTCGCCGATGACTCAAGCGGGCGACGGCCCTTAATCCTGCGTGGGGCTCCTGCGCGGGATCACTGCAGTTGCGTTAGCCAAAATAGCCCCAGCCTTACCAGGCTAAGGGCAATAAACCCAATTAGTAGCAGGCTAATGGTGACGTTGAGAATATCTCGAATTCGCTGCATGGTGCGGCCTCGTTGGGTGGCTTGCCGCGATTTTATCAAAATTGATTGGCCGCTGACATGACCTTCTCATAGCGCGGCTCCCCAACGCTGCGATGGGACCACTCGCTTGCATTTCTTTTGGCGCGACATCAGACACAAAGGGTTGTGACGATGGCTATACAATTAACTCACATACTGTCGATGTGAGATTGAGCTGTGGTATTCAAGGTTGGGCTACTGGGATTAGGCACGGTTGGGGCCGGCGCGGCAGATATTTTGCTGAATCCCGAGGGCCGTCATCCCCTATTAAAAGAAATTGCCCTATCCAAAGTGGGGGTGCGATCGCTGGATAAGCCGCGAGCGGTGCCCCTTGCCAAAGCGCAGCTGACCACCGATCTATCCGCCATCGTTAGTGATCCCGACGTCGACATTGTTGTGGAGGTAATTGGGGGAATCGAACCGGCGCGATCGCTAGTGCTGGACGCCATCAACCACGGCAAGCATGTGGTGACCGCCAACAAGGCGCTGATTGCCCGCCACGGGGAAGAAATCTTCGCCGCTGCCGGGGCCAACGGAGTCTATGTGCTGCTGGAGGCAGCGGTGGGGGGCGGTATTCCGGTGATTGAGCCCCTCAAGCATTCCCTCTGTGCCAACCGCATCCATACCCTGACCGGCATCATCAACGGCACCACCAACTACATTCTCACCCGCATGGCCGGGGAGGGGGGGGACTTTGGGCCGATTCTGGCGGACGCTCAGCGGCTGGGCTACGCGGAGGCGGACCCCACCGCCGATGTGGATGGCCTGGACGCCGCCGATAAAATCGCTATCCTAGCCGCCCTCGCCTTTGGTGGGCGGGTCAACCTAGAGGAAATCTACTGCGAAGGGATCCGCAACGTCAGCGCCGCCGACATCGCCTACGCCGAGCGGCTGAACTTCGTGATCAAGCTGCTGGCGATCGCCACCCGGCCTGCCAATGCCGAAAAGCTGCAGGTGCGGGTCCACCCCACCCTCGTCCCCCAAGGTCACCCCTTGGCCAGCGTCAGCGATGTGTACAACGCCATTTTGGTGGAGGGGGAGCCCGTAGGGCAGATTATGTTCTACGGGCCGGGGGCCGGGGCAGGCCCCACCGCCAGCGCTGTGGTGGCGGATATCCTCAACGTAGCGGCCCTGCTGAAGCTAGGCCACAGCGGCGTGACCACCGCCGCGGGCACCCCCCTGCTGGACCCCCTGCTGGCCCCCTCCCACCGCCAGACCCACGCGGTCGCCCCCATCACTGACCTAGTGACTCGCTTTTACGTACGGCTGCTAGCCAGGGACCAGCCCGGGGTGATTGGTCAGCTAGGCCAGACCTTTGGTGACCACGACGTCAGCCTCGAGTCGGTGGTGCAAATTGGCATGCGGGAGGATCTAGCTGAAATTGTCGTCGTCACCCATGAGGTGCGCGAGGGGGATGTCGCTGCGGCAATTGAGCAGTTTAAGCGCAGCGAGGCGATCGCCGAGATCCCCAGCGTGCTGCGGGTGCTGTAAGCGTTAGGGCATCGCGAGCAGCTTCAGGCAAGCAGCTTTAGGGCCTCGATATACTCGGCGATACCGTGGTCTTTGAAGCGGGACTGCAGAAAGCTGAATTTGACCCGTTGACCGATGCGTACTTCGCTCGCCACGTGAGCGTAGCGCCCCTGCCACCAGCGAGGCAGGGCGGGAACGATGTCCATGCCATTGACGAAGCGGTAGCTGCGGGGCACCCGCTCATTGTAGGACTCGCTAAACCCCCGGTTGCCCACCCTCGGTGCGCCAAAGGTATAGGCTTCAAGGCTCTTTAGAGAGGGGAAGTTGTACTGCAGGTCGACGGCGCATAAAGTGGCGAGCGCGCCGCCCAGGCTATGGCCTGTCACCGCCACCTCAGTAATATCGCGGCTGGCGATCGCCTGGTGAAGCTGGTCCCGCACGGAGAAGTAAGCCGCCGTAAATCCCCGGTGAATCAGTGACTCCGAGCGGTTGCGCCCCTGGTAGGGGTAATCCTGCTCCCGGGCCTCTTCCTCCACAATCACGTCCTGAATAATTTTTTCATCGAACTCGGCGCGCTCTTGGGCCGTATCAAAGTTGATTTCCCAATCGTAGGAGGATTCGCTCCCCCGAAACACAATAGTGGCAACCGTCCCATCTCGCAGGACCGCACATTGGGTATCGGTATTCAGGCTGTCGATCTTCTCCTCCGGGGAGTTGCTGATCAGTAGGGGCTCCTCCGCTAGTCCCTGGAACATCACCACCGAGAAGTCCTGGTAGATGTCCTGGCAGTAGATGGCTAGCTGGGCTGCTTTCGCGTAGTTAACCATCTCTGCCTCCCTCTTTACATTAAAATCACTCCCTAGAGTATATTCGC
>JBCCAG010000465.1:0-3890 GCA_039814955.1 Cyanobacteria bacterium P01_A01_bin.135 | reverse complement strand
GGGGCGGCGTTGTTGGCACCGAAGCCGCCAAGATTGCCGTGGGCCTGGGAGCAAGAGTGCAGATCGTCGACATTAATACAGAGCAGCTTAAAGCCCTGGAGGCGCTGTTTGGGTCCCGGGTGGAGCTGCTCTACAGCAGCGTGGCTCAAATTGAAGCGATCGTCCCCGACGCCGATCTGATTATTGGGGCAGTGCTGATTCCCGGTCGGCGACCGCCGCAGCTCGTCTCCCGGTCACTGGTGGAGCAGATGCGCCCCGGCTCAGTGATTGTGGATGTGGCGGTGGATCAGGGCGGCTGCATCGAGACGGTGCGCCCCACCTCCCACAGCGACCCCACTTACCTGGAGGCAGGGGTGCTCCACTACGGCGTCGCCAATATGCCCGGCGCCGTTCCCTGGACGGCTACCCAGGCCCTCAACAACAGCACCTTTCCCTACGTGCTGAACCTGGCCAACCAGGGCACCGAGGTGATGAAGAGCGACGTGGGCTTTGCCATGGGGGTCAATGTCCGCCAGGGTCGCCTGGTGCATCCGGTGGTGCGAGAGGTGTTCCCGGATCTGGCTGATTAATTTCAGGTACGGGGCGAGCAGTGCAGTCTATCGCCGCAGCTTCAGCAGCTCCTGCGGGGAAGCGAGCAGTTTAATGCGCACCGCTCGAATCGCATCTTGCTGCAGCGCGAACAGCCAGGCTACATTGACGCTGAACAGCGGCGTCTGCACCTGGCCCGTCACCTGAATGTCGTACTCGCTCAAGGGGTCATCGGCGGGCCGGTCCACTGGCTCCACCTGGCGGGGGTGCAGGGCCATGCCGGTGGCCTCTTTTTCCAGGTAAGCGGCGATCGCCGGCTGGGGAATAGGCTCCGAGAACGGCGCGCGCATTTCGCCGTCTGGGGTAAACAGGGCTGCCGTTTCTTGGAAAGCCCCCGCATTGATGGTCTCGAAATAATGGGTCAGGGTCGGGTGCCCCAGGTCGACTAGGCCAAGCTGAGTGGGGCGGGAAGGGGGTTCGGGTCGATTGACCATGCCGTCGTCAAATTTGATGCTGAGTTGGATTTTATCCAACCGCTTTGCTCTTGGCATCTATTGACGGGGAGAGATAGGCGGGGTACTCCGCCGAATGCGGCATGGCGGCTACGCTGTACGGCTATACTGGATGGCGTCGATTGCCACAGGCCCTACCCGTGTCTCCCCCTACCCGTGAGCAGATCAAGCAAAAAGCGTTGGACCTAGGATTCCACGCGGTAGGCATTGCGGCAGTCAACGAGGAGGCTACAGACGCGAGTGCAGCGGCCCTGCAGGACTGGCTCGCGCGGGGCTATCAGGCCGATATGGGCTGGATGAGCAGCCCCAGGCGACAACACATCCGCCAGGTGATGCCCCAGGTGCGCTCCATCATCTGTGTAGCCCTTAACTACTACACGGGCCATCAGCGCCCCGAGGGGAAGCAGTACGCCAAGATTGCCCGCTACGGCTGGGGGCGAGACTACCACCGGGTGATGACCAAGCGACTCAAGGCGCTGTCGGCCTGGATGGCTGATCAGGATTACCCTGAGCCGGTGCAGGTGCGCCACTACGCGGACACTGGTCCGGTGCAGGATAAATACTGGGCTCAGCAGGCGGGGCTGGGCTGGGTGGCTAAAAACAGCAACCTGATTACCCGCCAGTATGGGTCCTGGGTGTTTTTGGGGGAGGTGCTGACCACCCTGACCCTGGAGCCCGATGCCCCCCACACCGCCCACTGCGGCACCTGCACCCGCTGTATCGACGCCTGCCCCATCGGAGCCATTGACCCACCGTTCATGGTGGACGCAAATCGCTGCATCGCTTACCACACCATCGAGAATCGCGATGACACCCTGCCACCCGCTATCGGCGATCGCCTAAACGGATGGGTGGCGGGCTGCGATATTTGCCAGGATGTCTGCCCCTGGAACCAGCGGTTTGCCCAACCCACCGATGTTCCTGATTTCGAGCCCTATCCGACGAATATTGCTCCAACCCTCCAGGAACTGGCCCAATTAACCCTAGAAGAATACGAAGCCCGCTTTCCTGCCTCCGCCCTGCGGCGCATCAAGCGGCCTATGCTGCAGCGCAACGCAAAGGCGAATCTAGCGGCAGGTGGTCGTGATGCCCGCGATCGCACCAGCCCTGACAGCTCCTAACAGCCGCGGGGCGATCGCCCCGCTGACCGGGATCCCTAACAAACCATGGCTGAGCCACCGGCAAATCGTCTAAGCTACGGACAGAAGCTCGCAACTGACAACGTTACCCTTACCCTGATGACCCTGCGCCTCCTCCCCGCCCTGCTTGCCGGACTCGCCTCAGCCGCTACCCTGCTGCCAACGCTGCCCGCCCGGGGCCAAGCGGTGGTGCCCCGCGTTCCGCCCCTAGAGCCCGAACAGCTTGAGCAACAGGGGCTCATCTTAGTGCAGGAGGCGGCTCAACTGGCCCAAATTCAGCAGTTTGAGCTGGCCCTACCCCGCGCCCAGCTCGCCTCCCAGCTAATCAACGATGTGCCAGAGGTCTGGCTACTGCTAGGGCGGCTCCACCTGCAGCTGGGGGACTTTGAGTCTTCCGTCACCGCATTGGAGAAGGCCCACGACCTCAACCCCGAGGACCCCGCCGCTCTGTTTGATCTGGGGACCGCCTACTTCCGGCTGGAGGACTACCAGCGCTCCGCCGAACTGATTGAGGCGGGCCTGGAGGAAGACCCAGATGTGCCCGGCGCTTGGTTTGACCTCGCCAATGCTTACTACAAGCTGAATCAGTACGACAAAGCGATCGACAACTACGATGAGGCGGTACAGCTTGAGGAAACCTTTTGGCCCGCGGTCAACAACATTGGGCTAGTGCTCTATGAGCAGGGGAAAGTCAAGAGGGCCATCGAGTCCTGGGAAGCGGCAGTAGAGCTGACGAGCGGGGAAGAGGCCGAGCCGCAAATGGCGATCGCCGTAGCCCAATATGCCCAGGGGGATGAGGCCGCCGCCACGGAGCAGGCGATCGCCGCCTTGACCCTCGACCCCCGCTATGCCGATTTGGACTTCCTAGACGAGAACCTATGGGGCCCCCAGCTTTTGCGGCAGACCCAGGAGTTCTTAACTCAGCCCGCCGTGCGCCAGGCCCTAGAAGAGCTGCGGGTTCCCATCGATACCACCGTTGAGCTGCAACTAGAGGGGTAGGCCCTAGGTATCGCAGGGTGTCAGACGGGAGAGCTCCTGCACTACCGCATCAATAGCCTGCAGCATCTGCCGCCCCGACTGCCCCGGCTGGTTAACGATGATGCTGAACACAATCGGGCCGTAGTCTGGATGGCTGAGGTAACCCGACAGTGCCCGCACTCCCCGCAGGGTCCCCGTTTTTGCCCGCACCTGGCCCTGCAGCATTGAGTCCTGGAAACGGTAGCGCAGGGTGCCGCTTTGGCCGGCTACCGGCAGCGAGCGGTAAAACACCTCCCCCCCCGGCCGGTTCCACATTGCCTTTAAGACGTTGATAAAGGTGCCGGGCTGGGCCGCATTGGCACGGCTGAGGCCAGAGCCGTCTATCTGCCGGTAGCTGTTGGGATCCACCCCTAGGCTATTGAGGGCAGCCTTGACCTGCCCCGGTCCCCCCAAGCGAGCCAGCAGGGCATCCGCCGACTGGTTATTGCTCTCTCGGTTGACAATGCCGACCCAGGTTTGCAGCCGCATATCCATGCCGCCAAAGGTCTGCAGGGCGGCGGCGGTGGTGAGCAGCTTGATGTTAGAGGCGGGGATCATCAGGCGATCGCGGTTGCGGTGAAACAGCACCTCCCCCGACAGGGTCTCGGCCACAATACCCCAGCGGGCCGTTCGAAACGTGGGCTGGTCAATAATCCGCTGAATTCGGCTGTGCAGCGTCTGGGGGCAGTAAGCG
>JBCCAG010000165.1:0-6752 GCA_039814955.1 Cyanobacteria bacterium P01_A01_bin.135 | reverse complement strand
GCAAGGTATTGACGGCTTGGCTAAAGAGCCTCCGATGAGATCTCGGCAGCTGGGAGGTCTTGCACCCGCTGGTGATGCTGGGTTGACCCGTGACCTAACGGCATTGGCGATCGCGAAAACAGCCCGGAAGCTGCTCGATGCGACCGGTAGCCGTCCCAATGTCCAGGGCAAGCGAGTTTTCCAGGGCGGTAGCCATTACAAAATTGAGGAAACGCCGAACAGCCTCAAGATTCATGCGGCGGAGCGGGACCAGATTCTCAGCATCAGCAACGGCAAAATTAAGTCTGACCTAAGCTCTAGAGACGTCACCTACTTTCGCTTCATCGACCAAGAACTGAGCCAGGATCTGCAGCTGCAGCGGTCAGCCGAGGTGACGCCGCTCAGGAGTAGACGGCAGGGCCAAGCGGCTGGAATTGCGATGGGCGAATAGCTCTAGTTAAAACCGCTTGTGGCTGGGTTCACGCCCACTGGAGGCCCAAAGATGAAATATCCCGAACCGCTACCTGCTGACTATTTCCCTAAATCCATCGTGGTTTTATGCGACGGCCGAGAGGTTATGCACCTGGGTGCAGGCAGAGTGATGCTAAATACCAGGTGGATGGTGGCCCACGAGCCCGAGCGCCTAGAGATATTTTGGGACGGGATGCTGGTGTATTTCCGGGTGAGGCAACAGGTCATTTTGAATCGGCTGCAGGTACCTGCGGGTTCTGCACCAAGTGAGCTAAAGCGGTGAATCCAAAGATTCAAGAAACGCTCGAATGGCTACGAGATCAAGGGCTACCGCCGCTGCCGGTTGCTCCGGCGCAAGACCCACAGCGCTATCCTGCCCGCGATCGCACTGGCGGAGTGAAGCGAGACAAGAGCGGGGAACCGCTGCCAGCGTTTACGGGCAAAAATCCCAGCTACTTGGGTGAGAGTGGAACTCCGCATCTGGTGAGACATACGCAGTATCAAAAACGGTTGCCGACTGAGGTCGAGGTTCAGCAGTGGTTTGGGAACCCTGCCAACGGAATCGGCACCTTGGGCGGCTGGCAAAACGTGGTGTGGATTGATGTGGATCTCAAGCAGTTTGAGTCACCAGAAGCGTGCGACTCTAGAATCAATCAATGGCTAGCCGAATATCCGCTGGTGCAACAAACGTTTACTGAACGAACCCACAGCGGTGGCTGGCGGTTTGCCGTTCAGGCCCGTGAGCAGACGTTTACCAACTTCTCGCTAGATGGCGTAGGGGGACCGCATGCCGGAGAGGCGCTTGGGCAGGGTCGATTCACCGTATTGGCTCCGACAATTGGCCCAAGCGGCAATCCCTACATCAACTTGCAGCGAACTCAGCTGGTATGGGTTGAGCGGCTAGAAGCTATCGGGATCTCTCCCAGTAGTCGGCGGCGAGAACAACCTAAAACCGTCCGCCCTAGTCCTCACGTTATAGCCCTACCCACATCACCAGGTGTGCTGCGTCTGGAAGATTTGGCAGCGGCAAAAGCTAGGGCAGTGCTGTACGGTGAGAGTCCCTTTGAGTCTCGCTCTCACTCCTTGACCTTTGCCCTCCGAGAATTTTATGGATGGGAGAATTGGGTGACTCGGAACCGGGTGCCCATTAGCGGCGACGCGGAGGAGCTGGCGCGAGCAGCTGGAGAGGCGCTAGGAATTGACGGCGATCGCGTTGAGCGAATTATTCAAAGCATTCCAGATGCAAGTGCCTGCTTACCAGCTGTAGTTTTTGTAGGTGGAGAAAGCAGCGCTTGGAACCGAATTTTGCATGTATCTCGGCTAAGTGAATCCTCGAACTCGATGATGATTGTTTCGGATGACAAGGTTCGAGAGTTTGTCAAGGATGCTCTGAACATTCTTTGTACTCGTGGTTATTCACATATCAATAATAACCAGTTAGAGAAATATAAAAAGCTATCCTTACAAGGAAGAATATATCGGATAGAGGCTCAAGGACACCGATTGACTGTACAAACCAAAGTCCGAGGAAAAATTCTCGAAGTACAAGGCGCTAAAATTGTATTATCTCATCTGTGGCCAGTTGATTTGGACCGATTTCGAATTGAAGCGCAACAGATCAACCATAAAGCGTCAGCTCGCAAATCTCCATCTTGGCTTTCACAAAAGCATACTGCCTTGGAATAGTATACTTTGGCTGCGCTTGTTTCGTCTGGTGCTTTCATTTCTGTTTCAAATAGTCCTTGCTCTTACGAAGCGTAATCCTTCCGCGCCAACCCCTATCTGCGTCATGGGGTGGCTATGCGGGGCATGGCACAGCAAGAGTAGAGCTTTTCCTGCTAGTATCACTCAGTAGATAGGATTGAATGGCAATAAGCATCTAAATCTTTGGGATTTATTCTCATCTGTACTGGTATGACAGCCCGTGGATTTTTTACTCTACTCGCAATTTTTGGCGTTACCGTCAGCGCCTGTAGCTTCTCTCAAGCCCAGCCCGAGCTTGCTTCGGACGAAACGCCCAGCGTCGCAGCTACCTCAGCCAACCCCTCATCCGTAGTGGCGTTGGGACGACTAGTCCCCCGAGGTGAAGTGATCAAAGTATCGGTATCCAATGCAGAAGACAGCCGCGTTAACCAGCTCATGGTGGCAGAAGGGGACTGGGTCAACCCAGGACAGGTGATTGCGGTGCTGCAGGGGGCTGACGGACGGCAGCGAGACCTAGAAGAAGCTCTTAAATCGGTGGAGTACTACCAGGCTAGGCTCGACCAGGCCCGCTCAGGGGATGCGAAAGTGGCGGAGGTAGCAGCCCAGGAGGCCAACATTGCCCGGCTGCAGGCCCAGCTCAGCACCGAGACAGTAGAGAGGGGGGCGGCGATCGCCAGTGCCGAGGCCGAGCTACGGGAGGCGGAGCTCTCCTACCAGCGCAACCTTTCTTTAGAGATCGAAGGGGCCGTCAGCACCCAGGCCTTAGACCAGGCCCGAGAAGCCCTAGCCCTAGCCCGCGCCAACCTAGAGCAGCGGCAGGCCCAGCTCAACACCACCAGGCAGACCCTGCAGGAGCAAATTACCCAGGAGCAGCGCACTCTAGCCCAGCTGCAGGAGGTGCGCCCGGTGGATGTACGGGTGGCCCAGGTGGAGCTGGAGCGGGCCCAGGTGGCGGTGGAGCAGCGGCGGGCCGACCTGCAGGATACCCGCGTCCACGCTCCAGTAGCAGGGCAGGTGCTGCGCATTAACACCCGTGTCGGGGAACAGGTGAACACTCAGCAGGGGATTGTGGAGCTGGGCCGCACCGACGAGATGTTCGCGATCGCCGAGGTTTACGAGACCGAAATTACCCAAATCCAGCCGGGGCAGCCCGCCACTATTACCAGCGAATACGGCGGTTTTGCAGGCGAAATTCGCGGCACCGTGGAGCAGGTGGGCCTGCAGGTGGGCACCCGCACCCTGTCCGACAGCTCCTCAGACCCCACCACCGATGAAAACACCCGCGTGGTCGAGGTGAAAGTTCGCATTAGCGAGGAGGATAGTCCCAAGGTTGCTGGCCTCACCAACATGCAGGTCCGCGTCGTCATCGATACCGTTTCCCCATCTGATGTTTAAAGCCCTGCGCATCCACTGGCAGACCCGCAAGCCCCTGGGCTGGGCGCAGCTCTCCCATCAAAAGATGCGGCTCTTGGTGGCCGTCACCGGCGTCGCCTTCTCCAACATTTTAATTTTCACCCAGCTGGGGCTGCGATCGCTCCTGTTTGACGGTATTACTCTAGTGCCTGACCGGCTGCGAGGCGACCTGTTTCTGGTCTCGGCCTTCGCCCCCACCATTGACGCCAGCGGCTTTTCCAAGGTGTACCTCTATCAGGCCGACGCCGTAGCGGGCGTCGCCGCCGCCAGCCCCCTCTACATCAGTGCGGCGGAGTGGGTAAACCCCTTAGATTTAGAGTCAGAACCAGCGACAGCGGCGGCAGACACGCCCCCCATCGACCTATTTCCCAACACCGTCAAAATCTTGGCCTTTAACCCGGTGCAGCCAGTTCTGGCTATCCCTGAGGTCAACCAGCAGCGCCACCGGCTCAGCATCCCCGACAGCGTCCTTTACGATCGCCTCGCCCAGGACAAGCTGGGCCCGGTGCCGGAACTGTATGCAGCCAGCGGCACGGTCAGCAGCCTGATGAACAACCGCCGCGTCCAGGTGGTGGGCCTGTTTAGCATCGGCAGCACCGTATTCGACAATGGCCATGTGGTGATGAGCGACTGGACCTTTGCCAACCGCCGGGGTGGGGCGGATGTCCTCAACAGCGTCAGCGTCGGCGTATTGACCCTGGAGGCCGGCGCGAACCTAGAGCAGGTGCGATCGCGGCTGCAGCGCCGCCTCCCTGACGATGTGCGGGTGGTGACGCGGGAGGAAATTATTGAAACTGAGCAGGCCTTTCGCGCCGCCTTCCCCAACGGCAAAATCCTCAACTTCGGGGCGGTGATGGGCTTCGTCGTTGGTGTAATTGTGGTTTACCAGGTGCTCTACACCGACGTCAACGACCACCTGCCGGAGTACGCCACCCTCAAGGCCATGGGCTACTCCGACCGCGCCCTGCTGCGGGTGGTGCTGCAGGAGGCCCTGATCTTAGCCGTCATCGGCTTCGTACCCGGCTATCTGGCTTCCCAAGGGGTCTACGTCCTGCTGGTGCAGGTGACCCGCATTCCTCTAACTATGAGAAATAGCGTCGTTGCGCAGGTGTTTGTACTCACCCTGGTGATGTGCGCTGTGTCGGGGGCGATCGCGGTCAACAAGCTGCGGGCCGCGGACCCCGCGGACGTGTTTAAGAATTAAGGTCAAGACGGGGGCTGTATGACGCCTACGGTATCCATCACCAACCTCTCCCACACTTTTGGCAGCGGCGCGCTGCAGAAGCAAGTACTCTTCGATATCGACCTGCGCCTCTACCCCGGCGAAGTGGTGATTTTAGAAGGCCCCTCCGGCAGCGGCAAAACCACCCTGCTGACGCTGATTGGGGCGCTGCGGTCGGTGCAGCAGGGCAGCGTCAGCGTCCTGGGCCGGGAGCTAAAGGGCGCCCGGAAGCGGCAGCTGATGGGGACCCGTAGCCAGATTGGCTTTATCTTCCAGTCTCACAACCTATTGGACTGCCTCACCGCTTGGGAAAATGTGAGCACGGCCCTGCGGCTCAACCCCCAAATTGCTAAGCGAGAGTACCGCCGCCGCACGGTAGAAATTTTGACCGCGGTGGGCCTAGGTGAGCATATCGATTACTACCCACAGAACCTATCGGGCGGGCAAAAGCAGCGGGTGGCGATCGCCCGCGCCCTGGTGAGTGAACCCAGACTAGTGCTGGCCGATGAGCCTACCTCCGCCCTGGACAGTAGAACGGGGCGCACCGTGGTGGACACCATGCAGCGCCTAGCGCGGGAAGAGGGCTGCGCGGTGCTGCTGGTGACCCACGACAACCGGATTTTAGACGTCGCCGATCGGATTATTCATATGGAAGATGGCCGCGTATCGGGCGAATAGCGGGTGGCCTGGACCCCGCCCGCCTGGGCGTCTCACAAATTAGTGGGGTAACATAGCATTAGAGAAGCTAATCGAACAGCGTTGATTGGTTTAATCGTAAATATACTTGTTGATATTTTTTCTCAATATGAACAAACCTGATCAGCAGGTTCAGCCCTCTATCTATTTTGACTACGACAGCCTCGGTCAGACGCACCGCGCTATTGTACAGGAGCATACGGGGGAAATTCGCAAGCGGCTACGGCGCTCGGCCCAAGACGTTTGGGAGATTGGCCAGCGCCTCGCCGATGTGCGATCGCGCCTGCAGTACGGCCAGTTTTTGGCCTGGCTGAAGGCCGAGTTTGGCTGGAGTCAGCGCACGGCCTATAACTTTATTAATGTCTATGAAACCTTTGGCGACAGATTTGCAAAACTTGCAACATTAGATATCGCTACCTCGGTCTTATACCAGCTCGCCTCACCCTCGCTGCCAGAAGATCTGAGAAACCAGGTTCTAGACTCGGTGGCGGCTGGCAAAAAGGTGACCAATAAAGCGCTAAAGTCGGCGATTAAACAACACAAGCAACCTAAAAAAACGTCGCCTCAGCCATCAGTTTCTGAGGAAAAGCCGTCTAAGCCTGAAATCATTACGGTGATTCCGAAAGCAGTGTTAGAGCGAGATAGCCTCCCGCTCTCTGCTCAGCCAAAGCCCGAAATCACCGTCACCCCCGGCTGGTACCGACTCGCGGACCACCGGATTTTTTGCGGCGATACGGCATCTCAAGACTTTATCGGCTCAGCACCTGCGGCCAAGCTCGCTGTGGCGGCGACGGACCAAGACTGGGCCCACGACTGGCTGGTGGATCAGGTGGATCGGGTGGTGATTTTACCCGAGGAGGACTTGACCCAAGACACCTTGAAAAACCTGTTGCTCTTACTGTCTAAGCCGAGAGACCAGGTGATCTTTCCCTGGCTACCCCTGCCCGAGATGATTGCCGTCGCTCACCGGCTGGGGCGGGATGTCTATGGCGGCGACCCGTCGGCGGAGCGCTGTCAGCGGGCGATCGCAGCGTCGGGGCTGACTCCAGAACCCCTCATGGACACTGTCGCCACTGCGGTAGCCGTTTAGTAGCCCTGGCGGGTGAAATGGGACCGAACTAAGGCCAGCGCCTGGGGCTGGTGGATGAAAAAGTGATCGCCGGGGATGGCGGTCAGGGAAAATGCGCCTTGGGTATGAACCTGCCAAGGCTCGATTTCTTCTGGGGCGACGATATCGTCTGCTTTTCCCCAGAGGGCGGCTACAGGG
>JBCCAG010000911.1:0-1693 GCA_039814955.1 Cyanobacteria bacterium P01_A01_bin.135 | reverse complement strand
GCGATCGCCGCGCAGACGGGCCAGAAGATCAAAGGCTCAGCCACCCTAGCCGAATTGCTGCGCCGACCGAAGTTTCACTACGCCGATCTGACGGCCCACGGTTTGGGGAACAATAGCTTGACCAAGCCTGAGCAGAACGGCGCGGAGATCGATATCAAGTACTCTGGCTACATTCAGCGGCAGCAGAACCAGATCGAGCAGGTCAGCCGCCAGGCGAACCGCCCGCTCCCCCCGGACCTGGACTACAGCGCCATCGACACCCTCTCCAAAGAGTCACGGGAGAAGCTGATGCAGGTGCGGCCTTTGACGGTGGGGCAGGCGACCCGCATTGGCGGCGTCAACCCTGCCGACGTCAATGCCTTGCTGATCTATCTCGAAGTCCGCAGCCGTCGTGGGTTAGAATCAACCGTAGCGTCAGGTGCTGTATCGTAACTATCTGTTGCGGTGATGGACTTCACATCGCAAAGATCTGCCAGGGATATCTGCCAGTAATGTCATGGAAGTGAGTGAACAGCCGATGCCAGATGCCAATCGCACCGCCGCTAGCGAATCTACCGCGATCGCCTCGTCCGCGCTAACGCTTTACGCGAGTGATGCTGCGTCGCAAGAGCAGAGCGAGGCAGCCGCCCTGTCTACCACATCGACCTCGGCCCCTGTTTCAGCTAATAGCCTAGCCAATGGTTCAGGCAACGGCCCGGCTAGCGCCGGCCTTATCAAGCGCATCGACAGCACTGCCCTAGAAGCCTCAGCGGTCCAGCTCGTGGATGAGGTATTCGAGGATATCGACGGTCTGCTCAACGAAGTCCCCGCCTATGGCGAGGCGTACCCTGCTGCTCCAGGCGGCTCGTCCTTCACCACCAATGTCTTTATTCCCCCCCGAGCCCAGGGCGCTGAGACCCCTTCAGCCCTGAGCACCATGGTCATGCTATGGGGACTGTTTCCGGCGATCGCTGGGGGCCTCTGTTTGGGGCTGGCCTTGGCCTTTGGCATTGCCACGGGCGGACGTCAGGTAGCGGCTCCCCCCGACAATGGCCAGCCGGCGGCATCAGATATCGACCCCGAAACCGGGGAATTTTTAGCCTACCTCGACCAGTCTTTAGATAAGATTGAGCCCTCCTCCCCCAGGGTGACGGAGATGCCCCTCACAGTGCCCGCGCTGCCGGAGCTAAAGCGGCCGCCCAGTCCTACCGCTACGGCCCTGCCCCCTACTCCATTCGCTGGGGCGGTGCCGCAGCTGCCGCCGGTCAACGTCCCCTCCGCCCTGCCAACCGTCCCGGTGCAGCCGCTGCCGGCCCGTCTACCCCAGCCGTCCCCAACTGTCCCTACGCCTATTGCAGCCCCTGAGCCTGCCCCCGCTGCGTCCAGCGCTCCCAGTCAACCTGCCCCTGAGACTAGCCCCGAGCCCATCGCCAATATCTCGCCATCCCCCCATGTGCTGGTGGGTCTGCTGCAGTTGGGCGATCGCTCCGCCGCCATCTTCGAATTTGACGATGGCGCTCGTCGCATCCGCGTGGGTGAGGCCATTGGCAGCAGCGGCTGGAGTCTGGTCTCCATTTCTCAAGACGAGGCGGTAATTCGCCGCAACGGCGACGTCCGCTCTATCTACATCGGCCAAAGCATCTAAACATGGGTCTATTTGACGATTTCAGCCGCTTTCTCGAAACCCGACTGGAGGAGTTTCTGCGCAACCATC
>JBCCAG010000620.1:0-3007 GCA_039814955.1 Cyanobacteria bacterium P01_A01_bin.135 | reverse complement strand
GCATGGGAATCCGGCCTGACCTAACCGGACAGGGAAATGGACACCGCTATGCGCAAGCGGTCATCCGCTATGGGTTTCAGCACTACGGGGCGAAGCAGCTGAGGGTAACCATCGCCGCTTTTAATCAGCGAGCCCAGCGGGTCTGGGCATCCTCGGGCTTTGAGCCCGTCGAGACCTTTCGTAGCCCTGAGGATGGCCGGGTATTCGTGGTGATGATTGGGGTTGTCGTTTAGGAGGCTGTGACCGCTCGCTTTGGGACGGGGTGGCGACGCGCGAACCCCAGTAGGATGATGGTTTTGCGATGCTAGGATGGGGCTAAAGCCGTTATACCGCTTATCTGCCATGGTTCAGGCGATCGCCCCAATGATGAGCCTTGAGGACTTCCTTGCCTGGAAGCCGGAAACGGGAAGGCATGAACTACACGATGGGGTCGTGGTTGAAATGCAGCCGACAGGGGCACATGAGAGAGTCGTCGGGCTACTGAATCGCAAGCTCAACGTCCTGATTGACAGCGCAAACCTGCCTTACTTCATCCCCAACACGGCGATAATTCAGCCCCTCGGCTACGACAGCGCCTACAGACCTGATGTGCTGATGCTGGATACCGCTGCGCTGCAGAAAGAGCCTCTGTGGGACCGCGAATCAGTGGTTACCTTGGGCGAGTCAGTCGTGCTTGCCGTAGAGGTGGTTTCGACCAACTGGCCCGATGACTATGCCCGCAAGTTTGAGGACTACGAGGCCATCGGCGTTCCAGAATATTGGATTGTGGACTATCTCGGTCTGGGGGGACGCCGCTACATTGGTTCCCCAAAACAGCCAACAATTACGGTTTGTACATTGGTTGACGACGTGTATCAGTCGCAGTTATTTCGGCGCGGCGCGGCGATCGCATCGCCACGGTTTCCTCAACTTAAGCTGATGGCGGACCAGGTATTCGACCTGTAGAAGGCTTTGTTATCCGATACCGAAAGGCATCAGCCATGACGCCTTTGCCTCACAGTGGTTCCTGAGAATCTCAACCTGCGTCATTCCAACTGACTAACCCAAGAAACGGGTTTCCAGCTTAGTCTGCCTCACCTGCCCATCAACTCTTTCCACCCAGTAAGCAGAAGCCCCATCCTGCGATGCGATCGCCTCCACCAGCTCCGTCCCCTGGAAGTGAAGTGCCGCTGCGTCATCAGCGGCATAGCCCGCAGGTAGTCCCGCTGCGATCGCCTGGCGATAGGCTTCCGGGCGCTCCGCCTCGCTGTCGTAGTGAGGACAGGCACTGGCGTCAATAAGGCCGAGACCATCCCTCAAAACCGCCAGTTCCCCAAAAGAGTCCGTTAGGCCATCCCGGAACCAGCAGAGCATTCCGGCGCTGACGCCGCATAGAATGGCCCCTCGCTGCCAAGCCTGGTGCAGGGCGCGGTCTACCCCATGGGCCCGCCACATGGCGAGCAGGTTAGCAGTGTTCCCCCCACCCACATAGAGAATATCTTGCTCCGCCACAAAATCGGCAATCTCGTGGGTGTGGGATGGCTGCCGGGGCATAGAGGAGGGGTCAAAGAGGGTCAGGTCTACGGGGATGGCCCGCCCGCTAAAGGCGCGGTAAAACTTCACCAGATACTGCGGGGATTCGGCGCTGGCGGTGGGAATAAAGCAAACCTTAGCGGGCTGGCGGGGCGCGAGGGACAGAATAAAGTCATCCATCAGCGGGTTGTCGGGTTCCATCGAAAACCCACCGCCCCCCATCGCCACAATTTGCCCTTTTATGTCTGTCACTTGCAGTGCCTTAAAGTTCAACTCATAGGAATGCCGACAGAGCCAGCCGCAGCACCATTGCGAATAGTATCAGACTCGATAGGACATAGGCCGCAAACCTTAGGGTCACGGCGTTTATCATGCAATAAATGATGCTGTGGACGGTGCGCAAACCGACGTAGGCCCAGGCTCCGTCAGCGTCACCCTAACTAGAGCCGTTAGAAGAAAGAGAGCGACGGCAGGCTGCAGGATAATCGTCTGGTCCATGTTAAGCGCCTCGGCGTTATACTCAAACTCTACCAGTCGAGCCGCCAGTGAATTCTTATGCTGCCAAAAGATGACCTGCTCAAAGCTGTTGTCGACCGGGAAACCGCCATTCGCGTCATCGATCAGGCGGAGCAGGCCCTGCGCACCTGGGAAATTGTCCAAACCGGGTTTCTATCGCCGCCAGAGCTGATGGACGCCCGGGCGATGTTTCAGCAGCTCACTGAACTAAGCATTCTTGCTAGCGGCGGTTACCCTCAGGCAGAGCGGCAGCGGGTGGCGATCGCCCGCTCGGAGCTGCCTTTGGACCCCTCACACGTGGAGCTCACCGCCATCAGCATCGCCGGTAATTTCCTGTTCGACACCGCCACCCACCGAGACTTTATGGGGGCGCTGCTAGGCACGGGCATCGTGCGGGACAAGGTGGGGGATATTATTGTCACAGGCGATCGCGGTGCTCAGGCCATCGTGGTGCCGGAGCTAGTGGAGTTTTTGCAGATGAGCTTGACCCAGGTGCGCTCAGTGCCGGTGAAGGTAAAGCCCATCCCGCTAGAAGAATTGAAGGTGCGGGAGCCGCGCCGTAAGGAGATGACCACGGTAGAGGCCTCCCTACGGCTGGATGCGATCGCCTCAGCGGGTTTCGGAATGTCCCGCAGTAAGATGGTAGATCTGATTAACGGGGGCAACGTGCGGGTGAACTGGCGGGATGTGTCTCAGCCAAGCCACCAGCTTAGCCAAGGGGATTTAGTGGCGATTCGGGGTAAAGGACGACTGGAAATCGGGGAAATTGGGGTGACCAAGAAGGAGCGCTACCGGGTGAATTTGACGCGCCTGGTGTAGGGGTTGGATTCCCAGGCTCAGAGCAGGGCTATTTCATTCTAAAGATGCGCTTGAGGATGTCTAGGCCAAACTTGCATTTACGCTCAGCCTGAGCCATGTTGTTGAATCCGTTAGAGCGGTACAGGTTCAAGGCAAAGTTGCGAGCTACAGCGAAGAGCTG
>JBCCAG010000956.1:0-1526 GCA_039814955.1 Cyanobacteria bacterium P01_A01_bin.135 | reverse complement strand
TCGCTCAATCATGCGCCGCTGCACCCCGGCCATGGGGGAATCTCGCCAGGGTAGTTCGTTGGTGTTGATAACCACGCGCTGGGTCAAGTCGGCATTGAGTTTCATGTGGATCTCCTTAAAGTGCATCAATTAGCCGGTAAGTCCTAAGCCGCGGGCTGGTTACGTCCCGTCATCACACCGCCATCCCCATCCCGGATTGCCCCTGTCATCCAATCTGCTTTGTCAGAGAGCAAAAAGGCGATCGCCGCTGCCATAACCCTCCAGAAGATAGATAGACGCATAAAAATTTAGCCCGCTCGGTACTGGGCCGCCAATAGGGGGTGAACAACCCGCTCAAATGCCGCCACACCATCCTCGAACGAGCGAGCCAATAACTGTGCCCCCTGGAGCATGGCAATTATCCCCGCCGCTTCCTGCTCAGTCGCGAGCTGCCGGCTCCAACCTTGGGTCTCCTGGCCCCGGTGCAGGAGATAGGTGAGCCACACTTCTGTCTGCTGGAAATACGCCCGGATCTCAGCTTGAACCGCCGAAGGCAGAACGGCAAAATCAGCCGCCAGCATGGCGCACAGGCAAATCTGCTTTTGGTCTAGTCCGTCGCGGTAAAGCTGGGCAAACCGTCGCATCTGCTGGTCAGGGTTAGCCCTAGAACCGGCAATGCGATCGCGGGCTTTTGCCATATCCTCCCGGTAGCGCTGTACCAACATCACCACTAGCGCCTCCTTGGCAGGGAAGTGGTAGTGGATGCTGGCTTTGCGAATCCCTACCCGGTTGGCAATGTCGGCATAGCTGAAGGCGCTGTAGCCCCGGCTGCGCACCAGATGGCGGGCGGTCTCTAGAATTTGAGTAGCCGTGCTATTTTCCATGGGCCAACTATCTACCATCTAGTAGGTAGTTGTCAAGGCTTTTGAAAGTTGTTCCCAGGCCATCGGTTTTGGGCATTTGCTCACGGGCTATCAGCGGCACCGCGATCGCGCCTCGTCCACTTTCTCTAGTAGCCACCCCGGCACCCCGGTACTGGCCTGCCCGTATAGCCGCTCAAACTCCCGCTGAAAATGCGCCGCCACGGTAGGGTTGGCGATCGCCAGCAGCACTTCGTCGTTCTGGAAATTTGCTGCGGCGCTCCAGTTCTGCGAGCCGGTAATTACCCTCTGGTTATCCAGCACCGCAAACTTGTGGTGCAGCACATCCCCCTCAGGTAGGGCGGGTACCCCGACGGTTTGTAGGGAAGGCAGCCAGGGACTATTGCCATGGTCATAGCGGCATTGGGTATTCAGCAGTGCTATGCCCAATAGATCCAGCGCCTCGCTGTAGGGGCGGTAGGCAAACCCAGCGTCAATCAGCGCTCGAATAGCAACGCCGGCTGTATAAGACTTTTGCAGTAGGGTGCTGAGCTGCTGGTCCGAGAATACAAACAGCGCCAGGTCGATGGACTGGTCCGCCTGCAGCAGCCACTGCCCCGCCAGGGCGTTGACGCTTTCGCTCCAGGGACGGGTGGGGGAGGTGGGGGAAAACTGTAGGTCCACGCG
>JBCCAG010000211.1:0-6101 GCA_039814955.1 Cyanobacteria bacterium P01_A01_bin.135 | reverse complement strand
GAGCCCGCCGCCGATGAGCTGGTGAGTGGCCGCATCACGCGGGTAGCCCCCAGCGCCGAGCTGACCCAGCGATTAGGAACCGCAGCAACGCCCCTACAGCAGGCAGAAATTTTAGGGGAGGCCGGCATCTGGTACGACACTGTGACGGCTTTGGCAGCAGTGCACAGTGAGCAGCCCGTCGCCTGGACAACCCTGCTGCGCTCAGTGGGGCTAGATGAGATTGTCGATGCGCCAGTGCTGGACTGCTGCGATGCGTCTAGAACCAGTTCCCTAGCAGAATAAACGCCGACCAGTACACCGGCAGACTAAAGCGGGGATTTTGCAGCAGCGCCTGCTGGGCTAGCCGCAGCGCCTCTCCCTTAGGCTTCCCAGCCGCTAGCTGCTGGTAAAACAGCTCCACTAGCGCCGCCGTAGCCTCGTCGTCCACCTGCCACAGGGAGGCAACCGTACTGCGCGCCCCCGACCGCACCGCCACCCCCGCCATTCCCAGCGCGGCCCGCTGGTCCCCCGCCACCGTTTGGCAAGCGCTCAAAAACAGCAGCTGAATGGGGTCTGGCTGGGTCTGGTCTCGGCTGCGCAGCAGATCCCCCAACTGAGCCAAGTCGAGGCGATCGCCGTTCCCCAATACCACAAACGTCTCCTCTCGCTGGGAGCTGAACTGGCCGTGGGTAGCCAGATGCACGATGGGGGGCGATCGCCGGTTGAGGTGCTGCAGCAGCGCAGGGTAGGTGAAGGCGCGGTCCTGGAGCACCTCGGTGACTTCCAGCGTTTGCCGGATGGCCGCGATCTCCTGAACCACTGCAGGTAGGGCAGCAAACCGGGAGCCCGGCAGCGGGTTAGCCAATCCGGCCACCAGAGCATCGAGGGACTGGTTGGCCAGTGGGGGAGTTGCGAGCAGCGTCAGCCCTGGTATCGTGGCCACCGCATAGCGCTCCATCAGGTAGTGCTGACCGTCGTAGAGGGCCGCCATTGGCACATTCTGTAGCGCCCCATCTAGGACAAACACCAGAGTGTCAATATTGTATTGCGCTAGGTCGGCGTCAAAGGGAGCCACCAGCCATCTGTACACCTGCTGAGCGCTCTGCTGGAGGGCGGGCAGTTGGGACAGCAGCTTCTGCTGCATGAGCTGGCGGAGGGTGAGGAGGGTGGCGTTTACCTGGGCTTTCGGCAAGGGAACCCGGTGGAAGCGAAATGCCCCGGCCTCGGGCAGCTTGAGAATCACTCCCAGCTGGTCCTCTAAAACAACGGTGTAGATAAACGCCGCTGCCGTCTCGGACTGCTCCACCACCCGGTCAATAGCGGCTAGCTCCGCCTCGCTGCAGTTTTGCTGCAGAAAGTTTTCCACCTCTGATACCTGCAGGGCGTCTATCACCTCGCGGGCCTGAGTTAAGGTAGCGGCATCCGGGGCGTCGGACCGGAGCAGCAGGGCTACTAGCTGCCGGTACACTGGCTCCACATTTTCTCGAAATGAGAACTGTACCTCGGGGTCGAGCAAGACCAAATCGCGCCGCAGAATCTGCAAGGTATCGAATGCCAGGCGGTAGTAAGCCATCGCCGCTTCAGGCTGGCCCTGGGCATCGGAGATCTGCGCCAACTGCCACTGCCAGCGGTAGCCCAAGTCTGGAGCTTGGAGACCCTGGGCGATCGCCAGGGCCGCTTGCGTGGTTGTCTGGGCCGCCGTCAGCTCACCCTGGGTAAGCTGCAGCTCACCTAAAATTCCCAGCGCGGAGGACTGAATGCGCCCCGCTCCTAGAACCTCGGCCTGCCGCACCGCCTCCTGAGCCTGGGCGACTGCCGCCGGCCCCGTTACCACACCAGAGCCAGCCATCTGCATCAGGCTACGCGCCAGGTTGAGCCTAGCGTAAATAGCGGGCTGACTAGGGGGTAGGTCCGCTACCTCAGCCATTAGGTGGGTGGCCAAAGCGGCAGTGCTAGACGCATCGGGTAGGGCACTGCCCAAGTCGAGGCGGAGGCTAAGGCGCTGCAGCCCGGCCTGAATCTGGACAAGCTGGGCGGCAGCTGAGGTATCGCCCGTGGGCTGAGTCGCGCGCCGGTAGACCTCCAGAGCGATCGCCCCTTGGGCCGCTATCGATTCAGGCGGGCTCTGCGCCGACTGGGCTTTGGCCCGCTCGTAGAAAGCGCGCTCGGTCTCCCCTAGGCTAAGCAACAGGGCTCCCTGGGCTGAAGGTGGGGCGATCGCTAGTCCCTGCTGCAGCACCTGCCGCGATCGCGCCAGTTCACCGGTCAAGCGCAGCAGATTGCCCAAGGTGCGCTGCCCTAGCATCTGGCCAGGTGGGGCAGCGGCAGTCATCCTCTGCAGCAGTTGCTCAAATTCAGCCGCATCTGCCCAGGTACAGCGGGACGCCACCCCCAGCGCCCCCAATAGCTGCCGGCAGGCCTGCCGGTAAGCCCCCAACTGCTCTAAAGCCGCTGCCTGGTTAAGCTGAGTGCCCTGCTTACCAACATCATCGTCTAGCTGACCGTACAGCGCCTCGGCCTGCTGCCAAGTGGCCAAAGCGGCCTCCGGTCGCCCCAAGGCAAGCTGTAGACGCCCGGAAACATTGAGGGCCTGAGCGTAGCGGTGGGGCTGCTCAGCCGCCGCCAGCAGCGCCAACCCCTGCTCGATGGCTCGCTCAGCCTGGGGCCACTGCTGCCGCTGCTGGTGCGCCAAGGCAACATAGGCCAGGGCGCTCCCCTGCCCCGCCAAATCTCCCGCCGCACTGTAGCGCTGTGCCGCCCGCTGCCAGGTGTCGCCTGCCTGCTCAAAGTCTCCGGCAGCGTAGTGCGATCGCCCCTGATCCATCAGGGTGATGGGGGATCGAGCCGGCGCTGGGGCGGGCAGTGCTAGGGCCAGGAGCAGCCCAACAAGTAGCCCCACCAGCCAGCGAGGGGAGCGGCGGCGACGGCGGGACCAGTAGAAGCGGATAGGCTGCATAGGCTAAAACGACCTACAGGGCGCTGCGGCGGACAAAGCAGCAGTGGCCCAAGTCCGGGCCTCCGGCGTCGGCTGGGCGGTGAGCACCACAGTTCCATCTGAGGCAACGGCCCACCCTTGGGCTTCGACGAGGGGCTTTGTCTGCGGAGTGTCTAGCATTACACCGGCAGTACTCCTGTCCGGAAGCGATCGCAAGTCGTCCCATAGAGTAAGGCTGCTATTGGCCTGGGCCGGAGAGGGAGGCAGACCGCCACGCCCGGCGTTGACAAAGCTGCTGGTGGTAGCGGCACTGGCGTAGCAGCGCTGCTGAAGCCGAGGTGCCGCCAGTGCCTCAGGTAGATCGGCGGCTTGCTGCTCGGGCTCGACGCGGGGCGTATCGAGAATAATTTGCCCGTCTAAGCGGGGGTTGGTTTGGGATATCGCGGTGATATCGCTGCTCTGTAGACGACTGGGGTCGAGGTTGTCGGGGTCCAGTAGCTCGGCCAACGCTTGGCGGCTGCGGGGCACCAAGCCTAGGACACCTTCGGTAGCCGTCAGCTGCACCCGCCCGCCGCTGCCGGTAAAAGCGTTAGCGGTAATGTCGCTATTACCTAAAGCATCGGCCACGACCCAGGGGCTGGTAATGGAAATATTGCCGCCGTCGCCGCCGCTCTGGGCTGAGCCGGCGGTGGTCGAAATGCGGCTGCGATCGCTCAAGGAGAGAATGCTTTCTGCTTGTAGGGTAAGGTTGCCGCCATCCCCCGATAGCGTCGTCGCCTCGATGGTGCCGCCGTCGGCAAGGGCAATTGCGGATGACTCAATTCTCAAGTCCCCCGCCGTCGTCGTCGAGACTGATTCTACGTCCCCCGCTTCGCCGCTGACGGTCATCCGCGCTCCTCCCCGGATAGCCACCACGTCAGCCGAAACCGCAATATCTCCCCCGGCCCCGATGCTAAAGCTGCGGGCGGAAACCAGGGCCCCCTCTCCAACCAACAGTCTTGGCGTCGCTATCCGTAGATTTCCCGCCGCACTTGGCGTCGAAGTCCCCACCAGCAGCGCGCTCTCCACTTGGCCATTGGGCGCTGTCCCGGTCACTTCAACGGCCTCTGATGCCCTAATTTGAATGTCTCCCCCCCGCCCCTGCGCCCCGTCAAACGTGGAGGCAGTAACCACTGCGCCGCCGCGAACAGCCAGATTTTCCGCTTCAATGCGGATTCGCCCGGCCCGCCCCCGCCCGCCCCGGGTGACAGAAAAGAGACCGCTTCTCAAGTCCGGGCTACCCGGCAGAGTCCCTAAAAGCCTGGTGGAGCGGGTGCGCAGGGTCAAGTCACCAGCGGCCCCACTGCTACCGGCGCGAGCAGAGGTGGAAATTGCCCCCCCTTCCCGCAGCGTCAGCCGATCTGCGGTGATCGTAATATCGCCGCCGTCGCCGCTGCCGCGACTCTCGCTCACCAAACCGCTGACGATATCGCTGCCCGTCACCCCACCCGCCACGACGACAGATTGGGCCTCAACGCGCAGCCGCCCGCCGCTACCTTCCCCAGTGGTAGAGGCCAAAACCTGGGCCCCCGCCTCAACGACCAGCCGGTCTGTGGTCAGATCCACAAGCCCTCCGTCCCCGTCCCCCGTTGTCACGGCGGATAGGCCGCTAGGGAAGCTGCCAAAGGCAGCACCAGACAAGTGAATCCGCTCAGACGCATTAATCTGCAAAGAGCCGCCCGAGCGACCGGCACTGATCGCAATGCGGGACCCGCCGCTGACGGCGACGCGCCGACCGAAAAGGCTAACGCTGCCTCCCTCCGCTGCGGTGACGGCGGCAAAGTCAGTCAGGGTAATGTCTGCGAGCTTGGCCCCACCAGGGACAGCAATCCGTAAGCTGTCTTGCGCTGTGGACAGGGGAACCCGCCCCGGACTAGCGATCGCCCCCAGCTCGATTTGGCCCTGGCTGGCGTTGAGGCGACCGCTAGCCAGCGTCATCGGACCGCCCAGCAGCAGCAGACTTTGCCCCGCTGCCGCCTCTAGCCCGTTGGCTGGGTCCTCCAGCGTGGGCGTTGCCTCGATGGTGATGGGCCGATTCACCGGGCCTGTGAAAAAGAAGGCGGAGGGCTGCACCGTCAGCAGGGGCAGATTGACATCGGCCTGCGCGGCGCCGAATTGCCCTTGGTCACCAAATTCGATCGCGGTCGCCGTAGTGCCGACAAAGGACCCGGCAACGTCTAACCTGGCGTTGGGGCCAAAGACGATGCCGTTGGGGTTCAGAAGAAATAGGTTGGCGTCCCCCAGGACCCCAAGGGTGCCGTCGAGGTTGGAAGCCCCCCTTCCCGTGACCCGACTGATGATAGTCTCCACGCCGGCAGGGCTGGCAAAATAAACCCGCTGCCGACTGCCTATGGTAAAAGCAGAAAAACTGTGAAACAGGTTACGCGATCGCCTCGCACCACCCTCAATCCGAGCGGCGCGATTGCCCCGAATTACCACGCCGCGGGTAACGCGGGAAGACTCAGGGCCAAGGGTGCGATCGGGAATAACCTGGGCCAGGGCGGTTTGGCTAAACCCCAAGCAAAGCAGGATGGCGGCGAGCCTGAGTGAGGCAACCATAAGCTGCATTTTTGGAAAACGCCTAGCCATGGAGTCACAAGCGCTACACCGCAATCGGCAGTGGCGGTGCTGGGGGCAATTGAGAGATAGGCGCGACGCTCAACCCAATGAACGGGGACTGGGGATCGTGCGGCCCCGGATTTTGAATGAGGCCACCAATTCCAGAAGATGGGGCAAGCCTCGCCCTTCTTGAACCAGGGGCATAGAGCAAGAAATCGATGTTGCCTGGGTTCAAGCCCGTTGGCAGCTCCGCAATTTTTCTGGGCCGGGATGGACCTGAGCCGTCAGAGTCGTAGAGGAGAGCGCCCGTGCGCTGGTTGTAAAACAGGCCTTCGATGTTGGGGATGGTGCCGCTAGAGACCGGAGGAGCATCGGGAATTGCGCCGTCATTTCCGGGGGGCAGTAAAACAATTTTATCGACGTTGGCGTTGAAATCTTTTATTTGCGCGCTGTTGCTGCTCTTCAGATAAAAAACGTCAGCGCCGCCCTGACCAAATAGCTTATCGCTGTTGCCGCCGTTGCCAAATATCCGGTCCCTGCCAGGGCCGCCTCTCAGAACGTCGTTGCCAGGGCCACCGTCTAGCAGGTC
>JBCCAG010000672.1:0-2724 GCA_039814955.1 Cyanobacteria bacterium P01_A01_bin.135 | reverse complement strand
TCAATAGAGACCACATCCACATCCACCAGGGCTTCGCGGCGCTCTGGGGGGTCAAAGGCCGCCGCCATCAGCTCCTGCCAGGGAGAGAGTCGGTGCCAGTTAAGGTCGGCGACAAAGGTATCTTCCCCTTGCAGCTCGTGAATCTTGCGTAGCTCTGACTCAGCGTCGCTGAAGAAGGAGGAGTCAACGACGATGCAGTTAGACACCGCCAGCAGCCGCTTGAACAGCCGCTGCTCTGGGTTGGGGGTGGCCTTCCACCACACGAACTTGGGCATGTCGGGGATGGTGAGGGAGGTAACGAGTTCGCTCACCCGCTCCAAGGCCGCCTTGGTGCCGCGCAGGGTAATGTATTCGCAGCACACCAGGCTACTGCCGCCGGCCTTTTGAATCGGGCAGTAGGCCGAGACCTGGGCCGTGACGCCGGTGTCCTCGCCGACGATGGGACATAGGCTAATGACGCGGCAGGGATTTTGGGCGGCCATGGATTCGCTGATGCTAAAGCCGCGCTGGTCAGGGTTAGAAACCTGCAGCTTTTCGGGAGGCAGCGCCTCGACCTCTTGACGCAGCCGCGCCAGGGTCTCAGAATCAACGCGGCCTGTTACCCGCAGGTCGTAGGCGGTTTGGGCATCGCGGACGGCTTGCTTGGTTTGGGTATCATGGACACCGTCGATGGCTCCCTTATAGAATCCCAGTACCGCCAGCAATAGCTGAAACTCCTCGGGCTCGTAGACCACCATGCTAAAGGTGGTGGCGCGGGTGGCGGCGGGCGAAACGCGATCGCCGTTTTGGCTCAACCAAATTTTGTTGAGCTCCGATTCGATTTCATCGAGCGAAATGTCTTTGGGTTCTTGAAGCGTAACTAGTGAAGTAGTCATACGTTACAGTTCAGATTTTTAGGTTGAGCAGCAAAGCAATAGAGTTGGGCTGTTACAGTCTGCGCCAGCGGCGGCCATCGCGGTTGAGCAATAGCTCAGCCTCCACTGGACCCCATGTGCCCGCTTCATAGAGGGGAATCACCTCGGCCGGGGCGGGGGCATCCCATACCTGCAGCAGCGGCGTCAAAATTCGCCAGGATCCCTCTACCTCATCTCCCCGCGTAAACAATGTCTGATCCCCGAGCATACAGTCCACCAGTAAGCGGCTGTAGGCATCGGTGTTGGCCTGGCCAAACGAGGTGTCGTAGCGGAAGTCCATATCCACCGTGCGGGTGCGCAGGGAGCTGCCCGGCGTTTTCACTTCAAACCGCAGGGCGATGCCTTCGTTTGGCTGAATGCGCATGGCGAGAATATTGCGGTTGACCTGCCGCGTCGCCGACTGGAACATCAAGAATGGCACCTCCTTAAAGTGGATGGAGATCTCCGTTACCTTTTTGGGCATCCGCTTGCCCGTGCGCAGGTAGAAGGGGACGCCCTTCCAGCGCCAGTTGTCGACTAAGAGCTTCAGCCCAGCGTAGGTGGGTGTCGTAGAAGACTCACTGGCCCCGTCCTCTTCACGATAGCCCGGAACCTGCTTGCCCCTCATCCAGCCAGAGGTGTACTGTCCCCGCACGGCGGACATCCCTAGGTCTTCAATGTCGGCTAGCCGGGCGGCCTGAATCACCTTCACCTTTTCGTTGCGAATGGCGTCGGCGTTGAGGGAGTTGGGGGCCTCCATCGCCACCAAGCAGAAGAGCTGCATCAGGTGGTTCTGCACCATGTCTCGCAGAGCCCCAGCGGTTTCGTAGTAGCCTGCCCGTCCTTCTAAGCCCACGGTTTCCGCCACGGTAATCTGCACGTGGTCGACAAACTGGCGGTTCCACAGGGGCTCAAAGATGGCGTTGGCAAACCGGAACACCAGCAGGTTTTGGACCGTTTCTTTGCCCAAGTAGTGGTCGATCCGGTAGATCTGCTCTTCGGGGCACACCTGGCGCACCACCCGGTTCAGTACCTGGGCTGAAGCGATGTCGTGGCCAAAGGGCTTTTCAATCACCAACCGCTGCTTGTCGGGATCGGTCAGCATACCGGCACCGCCAAGCTGCTGGGTAGCCTCGGCAAAAAAGCGGGGCGCAACAGAGAGGTAGAAGACCCGGTTGCCTCGGGTTCCCCGCTTGCCGTCTAGCTCCTCCAGAAAGTCCCTGAGCTTGTCATAGCTCTCGGATTCGTCGATGTTGCCAGAAAAATAAAATAGCCCTTTAGCAAAGTCCTGCCACAGCTCCTCGGAGCCGATGCCGCCGCCAAACTGCTCCACCCCCTCCTTGAGATGCTCACGGAAGTAGTCGTGGCTCCAGTCGCGGCGAGCCACCCCGACGATGGTTAGTTCTGGGGGTAGCCGCCGCTCTCGGCGCATTTGGTAAAGAGCCGGTACTAGCTTGCGTTGGGTGAGGTCGCCAGAGCCGCCAAAGATGACGAGAATCTGTGGCGCTGGAATTCGATCCTGCTGCAGACCGACGCGCAGTGGGTTTTCAAGCAAATCTACCATGGTGAAGTTATAGTGGCACGTTATGCAAAGGGCGCGTTTGGGGTGGCAACTGGCGGCAGGTAGCCCCATCGACTATACCGCCGAGTCCCACATTCATTATGTAGCGGATGCATCTTGGTCAAGGCGGGCCCGCTCTTGGATGAACGACTCTACCTGCTCGACGTTTTCGCGACTGCCGATGATCAAGGGCGATCGCTGGTGCAAGGCCCCGGGAACTTCATCCAAAACGGGTTGGGTACCGGTACTGGCGCTTCCCCCCGCCTGCTC
>JBCCAG010000210.1:0-6145 GCA_039814955.1 Cyanobacteria bacterium P01_A01_bin.135 | reverse complement strand
TACTAGCGAATCGCCTCCAGGCGCTGGGTGATGGCGGGCTTGAGCTTGTCGAATTCCGATTTAAGCACAGACTTGCTCAAGCTGAAGTCAGAGGCGGGGGCGGCGTGGCCCATCACAGAAAACTCATTCAGTCGCTTAGCCTGGGTCTCTAGGAGATCGGGTCTGACGAGGACCGAGGGCTCTGTAATGGTCAACAGCTTAGTGTAGGCGCATTTGTCTGGATCTTCTAGGGCAAAGCACAGGAGCCGGTAGTGCTTGGTTTTACCCAGCACTCTCAGGGTTTGCTGTCCCCGCGATGTCTTGAGGTCTAAGTAGCAGGGTAGCCAACGGGGGCCATGCTCGTGGGTATAGAGGACGGTTGCCCAGAGGAGAACGGGGTGGGGCGACGCCAGAAACATAAACTTGTTGTAGGGGATGGCGGCGGCGAACTGCTCGATGGAGCTGTAGGGCAGCATCACCCAAAGGGCAGCGTACAGATCGCCGCTTACCCGCATTAGATCGGGAAAGACAATCTCTGCTTTGGGCTTGCTGCTGGGCCAAGAGAGGCGGCGGCAAAAGGTCTCCATCACGGAGACCGCGGCTTTAGCACTCTGGCTCGGCTTAGCTGACGAGGGCTTTTTCTGGTAGGGGGTGTAGGGTGCCGTCGTCTGGGCGATCGCTTCCAGCCCCTGTAAGATTTCACTGACCTGCTGTGGCCGCTGTTTGACCGATTTAGCCATACAGCGCTGGACTAGCGTCTCTAGTTCAGCTGGGACGTCGATACCGGGAAGGACGGCATTTAAAGCGGGGGGGCGGAGCTTGCGGTGGGCCTGATACCAGGCTCCGAAGCTGTTGTTGGTGGGCTGAAACGGCAGCCGCCCCGTCAGCATTTGGAACATCATGATTCCAAGGCTGTAGATATCCGAGCGCTGGTCGAGGCTTTGACCCTCCATCTGCTCGGGGGAGGCGTAGGCCAAGGTGCCCATAAAGCATTCCGTTTGCTGGATGTCGGCCTGCCGCAGCTTGGCAATTCCAAAGTCAAGGACCTTGACCAGCTCGCCCAACGTGTCGTTTTCAGATACGAAGATATTGCTGGGCTTGATGTCGCGGTGGATCACGGGAAACGCCTTATCCTCAACCTGAATCCCCTGATGGGCCCGCTGCAGACCCAGGCAAATCTGTCGTGAGATATCCACAAATTGAGAGGCGGGTAGCGGATTGTAGCGGATTACATCCGATAGGCTCTGGCCAATCAGATGCTCCATGACGTAGAAAGGCACATTGCGCTCATCCACCCCATAATCAGTTACCCGAACAATATGGATATTGCGCTGCCCTAGCAGGGCGCAGGTCTGAGCTTCTCGTTCAAAGCGCTCGCGCATTTGTCGGTTCAACAGCGTCTGTGCCAAAAACTTGACGGCGACCATCACGCCGCCCAGCGTCAGATCTTTGGCTGAATATACACGGCCCATCGCCCCTTGACCCAGCGGCCTCATCAACTGGTATCGGTTGGCAAGCTTACGCCCGAAATAGTTATCTGGCGGCACAGGATTCTCCTCACTGTTAAGGAAATAGCGATTCCGATGGAAGGTCGCGTAGGGTGTAGCGGTTTAAACTTTCGCTCGCGGGGGACAACATCCCCCACTCTCACGGAGCCCTCTTCAGGCAATCGGCATGCGGTGCACCGCTTCCATGATAAACCTCGTCTTTAGCGTCGGGCAGCTTTGAGGGTGAGGGAAGCGCCCCTTGGGCGAAATGTTCCGACTTTTGGTGAATCTATTGGTTTTTTGAAGCGCGGAGGCTATATTGATTGTGCAGTATTGCATTGCTGCATCTTAGGAAGATCTACGGTTGACTTGACGCGGCAGATTGCGCCAGGTTATCTCCGCAATTTCAAGTAGCTGTTACATAGGTTTATCCAGCTAAACAAGACCTTTAGGCGATGAAAGCCGCTACAGGTTTACCCCCAAACTTAGGTAACCCCTAAATCTGCATCCATCGCCACTGTTTATTTGCTAGTGCTATGCCTGTGATCCACCGCGCTGTTGCCCCCCCTGCTGCCCGTCAGACCAGTCTTCCCCGCGCGCGGCAGTCAAGCCGCCAGAGGGGTAGCGCTAGCTTGGCCGGGTCAACGAACCTGCAGGTGCGGGGAGCGGTAGCCCTAGCGCCGCACCCAGAGCCAATACAGCCGCCTGCCCCAAGGACTCCTAAGCCAGCCACTGCCGCCAGCGTAACGCCGCTGTCAAAGCGACGGCTCACCCAGCCGACAGGGTTAAGGCTACTAATTGCGGCTCAGCGCGCCTCTCTACTTGGGGCATCTGTTGTCACTGCCGCTGCCCTGGCCCTATATGGTTGGACCGTTTACACCCAGCAGCAGTGGTCTAAACAGTACAGTCAATTTCGATCGCTGCAGCGGTATGAGCAGCAGCTAGTGACAGCAACCGGCGCATTGGAGGCTCAGATTCTACAGCAGCCCGGCGCCGCTGATAGCTCTGAGTCAAGTTCACAGCTTCAGGTCGTGAGCCCCGACGCGATTGTAGAGCTGGCGCCAGCGCCGCTCCAGCCATCCTTACCGCCGCCACCGCCGCTCTCTCAAACCCAGGTGGTTCCGCGCCCCATCGGATACTGAAACCTTCTTTATTTAAGATACCGGGAACACCATGCATCGGGCACCCTATCGTCGACGAGCTGCGGGCCGGCAACAGCCTAGAGCGGCTGTTCGTCCCGCAGTTCGGCGGCTAGCTCAGCAGCGCCTACGCCAGCCCCCACAGCCGGCGCTCCCGCCACGGCAGCGGTCTTCGGCGTTCACGCTTCGGCCAACCCTGCGCCGCGTCAAACGACCGATCACCCGCTGTCATCGGGGCCGCCTGGTATGTACTTGGCTGCTGCTGGTTTTGGCGATCGCGGGGCTAGGCACGCGGCTGTTTCACCTACAGATTATCCAGGCCAATATGCTGCAGCAGCGGGCGGAGGGACAGCGGCGGGTGCCGGTGACGCCCCTGTCCGCTCGCCGTCCCGTGGTGGATCGCCACGACCGGGTGGTTGCTATTGACCGGCAGGTATACACGCTGTATGCCCATCCCCGTCTGTTTCCCGATTCCTCCTCAGAGGCCCTAGATGACATTGCCGGTAAACTGGCCCCCATTCTAGAGCAGGAGGCCAGCGCGATTCGATCGCTGTTGGGGAGCGCTGAGACCGGCGTCAAGCTTGCGGAGGGTCTGTCTCGGGACGCGGCTAGCCAGATTCGGGAGTTTTATCTAGACGGCCTGGATTTGGCCCAGCAGCCCGAGCGCTTTTACCCCCATGCGGGGGCATTGGTTTCAGTGCTGGGCTACGTGAACGATGATGGGGAAGGCCACGCCGGGGTGGAGCAGACCTACCAAGACCGCCTGGTGCAGCCCTTTGAGGCCGCTGAGATTATGCTGGGTGGTAACGGCGCAGCCGTTTCTGGAGCCGTGCCGATGGCCCTGCTGCAGCGCGACGACCTGCAGCTACGGCTGACGGTGGATTCTCGCCTGCAGCATGTTGCCTCCCAAGCCCTACAGGCGCAGGTGGAGACCTTCAGCGCCACCAAAGGCGCTGTGCTGGTGATGGATGCCCACAGCGGTGCGCTGCGGGTGATGGCCACCACACCCACCTATGATCCCAACCAGTTCTATGCCGCCGATCCCGAGCAGCTCAAGAATTGGGTGCTTACCGACCTCTATGAGCCTGGCTCTACCTTCAAGCCCATCAACGTGGCGATCGCCTTAGAAGCTGGCTACCTCCAACCCGGTGACCAGGTCCATGATGAGGGGCATATTGTCATCGGGGAATGGCCCATCGAGAACTCAGACTATGATGTTGCCGGTAGCCGGGGCGACATCAGCGTCAGTGAGGTGATGCAGTACTCCAGCAACGTGGGCATGGTGCGGATTATGCAGCGCCTACCTCGGGAGGAATATTACCAGTGGCTGGAGAAGCTGGGTTTACCAGAGAGTACGGGGGTCGACCTGCCCCTAGAAGCCACCAGCATTCTTAAGTCTCGGGAGCAGTTCACTAGCTCTACGGTGGAGGCGGCGACGACGGCCTTTGGGCAGGGGTTCTCCCTCTCGCCGATGCATCTGATGCAGCTACACGGGGCGATCGCCAACGGCGGTAACCTCGTCACTCCCCACGTCGCGGAAGGGCTAGTCGACAGCCGAGGGATCCCTCAGTGGCAGCCCCAGCGTCCCGCACCGCGCCGCATCTTTTCAGCCAAGACTAGCCAAGCGGTGCTGGCCATGATGGAAGACGTAGTGACGTTGGGGACCGGAAAATCGGCCCAGATTCCAGGCCACCGCATCGGCGGCAAAACCGGTACGGCTCAAAAAGCCAGTGCCACAGGCGGCTACTCTGACTCCCGTGTCACTAGCTTCATCAGCATGCTGCCTGCCGACAACCCCCGCTACGTGGTGCTGGTGCTGGTGGATGAACCCCAGGGCAGTGAAGCCTATGGCTCTACGGTGGCAGCCCCTGTGGCGAAGCAGGTTATGGAGGCCCTAATTGTCATGGAAGGTCTACCGCGCCAGCCGCAGTAGGCTGGAGAAACTTTACCTTCCGCCCCGGGAACAGGGCAGGGTGCTATCATCAGGCAATCCCTTTTTGTTACAGCCCTTCACGCCGCCGCTCGTCAATGTCTTCTCCCAGCCTACCTAAAAGCCTCGAAGCCGCCGTGGAGCAGGCCCGCCAGGCTGCTCAGACTGCCTTAGACGACGGTTACCAGCGCCTTAAGGTGGAGCTGCTGTTTCCTGAACTCAAGGTGATGCCCGTGGCTCAGTCATTTTTGGTCCCCTTTGAGCCCTTGGGTGAGGCCCTGAGAGTCGTGTTTCCAGACGCCGGGGCGGCGGCGCTAGCGCGGCGGGATTGGGGAGATAAGCCCTTCGCGATTCGCGGCATCAGCGACGTCAACGCTGGCTTTCAGGCCGAGGAGCGCCTATTTGTGTTTGTAGAGCCCTCGGCGGTCGAAGTGGGGCAGGTAGAAGCGCTGTGTACGGCGGCGGGCGATCGCCCGGTGGTTATGTTCAACCCCAGCCTGGAAGATGTGGCGGTGGTGGGCATTGGCTATGCGGCGCGGCAGATTCGCGAGCGGTTTTTGAGCCAGTTTGAGTCCTGTTATCACTTACGTCCCCTCAACGAAGCGGCCCTATTTCGCTGCTATCCCCATCCATGGCAGGTGTGGCGACAGGTGGGCGATGACTATGAATTGGCCGGGGACTGGGACCACCGCCCCACATCTGAGGAGATCGACCAGCAGCTCATGGGTACCCTAGAGAGCAACGGCAAGCCGTCCCCCACGAAGCGCAGCTTTTTAGGGGAGCTGCAGTCGTTCCTGCGGGCGCTGAGCCAGTAGATTCAGAGCAGCGGGTTCGCCAAGCCCGCGCGGTCCACAATTTACTACCCTAAAAGTCTTTCACCGTAAAGATTCAATTAATGTCAATTCACTTTTACGCAATCGAATCCTTCTAACTTGTACCGTGAAAGATAGGGTCAAAACGAGTTAATCAGAGGGTTAGAGCGTGGTTCAAGGCCGTCAAATCATTATTGGGGATGTGCACGGGCAGTATGATGCGCTCGTGCAGCTTCTCGAGCAGGTCTCCCCATCTGTCGATGACCAGGTCTACTTCCTGGGAGACGTCATCGACCGGGGCCCCAAAAGCGCTCAGGTCCTCGATTTAATTCACCGCCACGGCTACAAGTCGCTGCTGGGCAACCATGAGCAGATGATGCTGGCGGCCTTCCCCAACGATAAGGCGGCTACCTCTAACCTAGCCGCCTGGCTCTACAGCGGAGGGCAGGCGACCCTAGAGAGCTTCGATAGCGTCCATCACCTGCTGAAGCAGCTCCCCTGGATTCGCACCTGGCCGACCTATTTAGATTTGGGCAATATTTGGTTGGTCCACGCCGGCGTCAATCCGCTGCGCCCCCTCGATAAGCAGACCCTGCAGGACCTCTGCTGGATTCGTCAGCCCTTCCACGGGAGCCGCAGCCCCTACTTTCAAGACAAACTGATTGTGGCGGGGCACACCATTACCTTTACCCTTCCCGATGTAGTGCCGGGGGGCATTGCCCAAGGGGAAGGCTGGCTAAATATCGACACGGGTGCCTATCACCCCCGCAGCGGCTGGCTCACCGGGGTAGACGTCAG
>JBCCAG010000918.1:0-1668 GCA_039814955.1 Cyanobacteria bacterium P01_A01_bin.135 | reverse complement strand
CGCGGCATTTCGCAGGAGAAGCTGCCGGTGTATTTGGGGTTCTTCGAGTTTGTACACAATGCTCGTAAGCGAGGCAAAGCCCTGCTGGGCAACCTATTGGAGACGGTTCTACTCTAGCTCCCTGAAATCCATATTGAGCCAGGATTTAATACCCATCTAACCACAAAGCATTCACACTGTGAGGTGATCGTAGAGCGAAAGCATAGCTTTTATCGCTACACAACAGGCCCTAGCCCCCACCGTTAAATACCTATGCTTACCAGGCACTACTACCGAGTGCGCGATCGTTTAGCTGGCGAGGCAGCCTCGGCTAGCTGGTCCGAACGGTGTAAGCCTCTCCATTATTAAAATTTGGCTAGAGAGGCAAGTCGATAGGGAATTTCAGTTCGTAACGCTCAAGCCCCTGAAGGAGTCCTGAATATGACAATTGAGCTTTATCAAGACGTTGCGCTATCTCGGGACCTGCCGGACCACAATCTGAGAGCAGGAGACATCGCAACACTAATAGACTTCGTTCCTCATCCTAACGGCGGCGAACAGGGCTGCATCCTAGAAATCTTCAATGCTGTCGGCGATTCCGTCGCTATGGTCGCTGTCCCCATGTCTGCTATCAAAGTGCTACAGCCCAACGAAATTCTTACAGTTCGGGCTTTTCCACAGTCTGCCTAATTGCGATCGCCTAACGGATGGGCACTGCCGCTAGCGCGTCTCTGAAGCCTCACCTTGATTGCCTTCATCCTGACTGGCCTCGCCCTGGCTGGTTTCGTCTTGGTTAGCCTCGCCCGTCTCCCCCTGCCGCACCTGCGCCGCCGACAGGGTCTCCCCCTGGTAGCCAAACTGCCACAGCGCCGCTGCCGCCTCAGCTCGAGTCACCGGCTTTTGGGGCTGCAGCAGCGTCGTGAAGCCAAAGGCGCGGCGGATGTTGGCCTGATTGCCGTTGGCGTAGTCCGCCAGCACGGCCTGCAGGGCATTGGGGTTAATTTTAGCCGCATCCTGGAAACCCCAGGCCTCTGCCACTGCTTCTACCGTCGCATTGGGGAGCGATCGCCGTAAATCCAGGGGCACCTTCCACTGCAGCAGGGTCTCTCGGGTCAGCGACGCGTCGGGGCGGAAGTTGACCACCGTGGCTTCACCGGACAAGGGGCTAGGCACGATGCCCGCGTCGGCCAGGCCCTGGATTTTGGCAAAGTCAGGGTTGCTGCTGGACAAGTCCTGAAATACGGCGTCGCTGCCGGTAGCGGCGCGGATGCGCTTAGCGGACTCGGTGTAAAAGGCGTTGTTGGCGTTGTAGAGCCAGCGGGCAAAGGTGCGGCGGGTGACCGGCTCATTGGGCTGAAACTGGTCGCCCTCACCAGGGTCCAAAATTCCTAGGGCCGCCAGGTCACGGATGTAGGACCGAAAGTCTTCCGGGGCTTCGCTGAGGTCGGTGAAGGACTGGGCAGGGCCGGGGGCGATCGCCGCTTGGGCGTTATCTTCGGAACCATCGTCTTCCAATGGTTCAGCGGGCTCGAGCGCTGCTTGAACGGTAGGGCGATAGCTGACCGTGAAGGGCGTCGCTTCGCCCGCTCCCGTCAAATCTACCGCCACCCGCACCCCGTCTTTTACCGCCTCCAGCGGGGCTCCCTCAGCCGTCGTCACCTCCCAGCCCTCCTGCTCGAACGCCGCCTG
>JBCCAG010000695.1:0-2637 GCA_039814955.1 Cyanobacteria bacterium P01_A01_bin.135 | reverse complement strand
TGGCCAGGGCGATCGCCGCCACATGAGCACCAGCCCTAGCCCCAGCAAAAATACGCCACCGCCCACTAGCACCGCCCGGGTCAAAGGCCGGTTGGCCGGTCGCCACCAGCGCCGCCAAGGAAACCAGCGCACCCGTAGCCGATTAATCTGATGCAGGTAAAAGCCCACCCCTACTGCCAGGCCCACTAGGGCGATCGCCCCTATAGGACCACTGAAAGCCAAGCCACCTGCCGCCGCGACTACCAAAACAGGTAAAAGATAGGGCGATCGCGCCACGCGCCGCGCGGCCCGCTGGCAGTGACGATACGCTTGGGTGCCCGTAGCGCTCAGGATGCGGAGGGTGGGGTGAGGGGTATCATCGTGGAGCGGCAAGAGACGTTGCATGGGGCTGACGACGCTGGCGAATAGAAAAGGCAGTAGCGTGGACTAGCAAATAGCCCGACCTATGAGAATGCATTGGCTAGACCGCCTCCAGCATAGCGCTATTTGCGCGGGGATCTATCTTGTCGAGGATAGGGGCTGGCACTGGCCCAGAAAGTGCCAGAATTAGAGGGCCGCGCATCGTCAACCTGACCTATGCCTATCACCCGGAATCTGACTGCTGACGTGTTGGTGGTGGGGGGCGGCACCGGTGGCACCGCAGCCGCCCTGCAGGCAGCCCGCGCAGGAGCCAACACCATTTTAGTTAGCGAAGGTCCTTGGCTCGGAGGGATGCTGACCGCCGCGGGGGTGAGCGCCCCGGACGGCAACGAGCTGCTGCCCCTACAGACGGGGATTTGGGGAGCGTTTCTGCGATCGCTGCAGCAGGGGAGCAGCTTGAGTCACGGCTGGGTGAGCTGCTTTACCTTTCTGCCCGCCACCGGCGCGGCCATTTTTGCCCAGTGGGCTAGGGCCTTGCCCAACCTGCAGTGGATCGCTGGCCATCACCCCCGAGGGGTGCGGCGGCAGGGGGACCGAATTACCGGGGTAGAATTTGAAGATTTTGCCGTTGAGGCCAGTATTACTATAGACGCCACCGAGCTAGGAGACCTGCTCGCCCTGGGGGAAGTGCCCCACCGCTGGGGCTGGGAGTGGCAGGCCCAGTGGCAAGAGCCCAGTGCCCCGCCGTCGGCCACGGACCTAACCCGCCGTCACCCGGTCCAGTCCCCTACCTGGATAGTAACGATGCAGGACTTTGGCGAGACGAAGGCTCCCGAGATTCCCGCCCCGCCCAACTACAATGCCGATCGCTACCGCGGCGCGTGGGAGGGCTACGGCAGCGCGAAGTTTTTGGACTACGGGCGACTGCCTCAAGAGCGAATGATGATTAACTGGCCGCAGCGGGGCAACGACTACTGCCAAGGGTTAGAGCGGCTAGTGGGGGATGGGGCGGCGAGGCGGCAGTGCCTGCAGGAGATGCGGTGGCACAGCCAGGGCTTTGCCCATTTTATTCAGGCTCAGCTGGGGCGGCGCTACGGCTTGGCGGCGGATACCTTTCCGACTTTAGAAGGGGGCATAGGCGGCGCCTATGCCCTGCGGCCCTACTACCGCGAGAGCCGCCGCATGCAGGGGCTGACCACGGTGCGGGAGCAGGACATTTTGCCGGGAGCGCAGGGGACAGCCGCCCTGCCCGTCAATCCCGAAGGCCTGGTGGACAGCATTGCCGTAGGCAACTACGCCAACGACCACCACTACGCCGGCGACAAGTTTCCGGTGGCCGGCAAGAGCCGCCGCTGGGGAGGCCGCACCGTCGGAACACCCTTCACTATCCCCTACCGGGCGCTGGTGCCCCAACAGGTGGAGGGCCTGCTGGTAGCGGAGAAGAATATCTCTGTATCCCACATTGCCAACGGAGCTACCCGGCTGCAGCCCCTGGTGCTGGGCATTGGCCAGGCAGCGGGAATGGCGGCGGCCCTTTGCTGCCAGCGGGGATGCCAGCCCCATGAGCTGCCGGTGCGATCGCTGCAGGGGGCGCTGCTGAGCGATAAAACGGCTCCTGCGGCGGTGGTGCCCCTCCTAAACCGGGTGCCCCAAGACCCCCAGTGGCGGCAGCAGCAAGAAGCGGTGCTGGATAGCCCGGAAGACTATGAACAGCGATGGACGGCCCCGGCAGGGGACTACGAACTAGAGCCCCGGGGAACGACCTTGACCGGGCGGCTGCGTAAGCGCGGCACCCCGGAATACGGGCTGGTGACCACCGAGTACAAGCTGTTCACGCTGATCACCCTAGCGCCCCAGGTGAACGCCCAACTACAGGCGCTGGAAGACGGGGAGCCGGTGACGGTGGTAGGGGAGTACAACCCGGCAGGGGAGTGGTTTACGGTGGACAGGCTGCGATCGCAAAATCCTGATACTTATGCGATAGTGTAGCCAATGCTCTGAAGGTTCGTGCCCTAGAGGCTGATTCCTCAAAGACTTAGGCTCAACGAAGCGACAACCTCCTGCCCACTGCCGCCCATGCTGACCCAACTTGTTCGTCCCTTGGTCCGCACGCAAATTCAGCTTCTCGCCAACTCAGAGGCCGCTGGCAGCAGATTGATGACCACCATTGCCCGCTGGCTCGGCTATCTGGGGGTGCAGGCCGAAGTTAGATACCTGCAAACCGACGGCGATCGCATTCAGGTTTCCCTCTCGGTGGGCAAGCCAGAGCAGTGCAGT
>JBCCAG010000642.1:0-2869 GCA_039814955.1 Cyanobacteria bacterium P01_A01_bin.135 | reverse complement strand
GCCGCCGTTGTGGTAGGACCAAGGCGCGTTTTTGGGGTCGCAGCCGGTTAAGATACGCCATTCATCCCCCTCAATGGCGGGGAAGCAGATTTTCATCGGCATGTAGCCCACCAAATCGCTCCACCGCTGCTCAATCACATCAATGATTGAGTGGGACTCTTTAGGGCTAGCCAAAGACCCAATCACCGCCATCAGGTTACCTAGGGCGTAGAAGCGGAAATCAATTTGGGCCGGCCCTAGGTTACCCGCTAGGTACCCGCCCCGCTCCGGCATCCATTCCGTCAGCCACAGGGGAATGGAATCGGGATAGATATTGAATTTGTTGACCGCCTCAGTGCCGAACTCCTCCCCCCGGTAGCGATAAATATCGTTGAGCCGCCGCAAATCCAGCCAGTAGTACTCGCGGATAAAGCGATTCAAGGTAATTAGCCGCTGATTGATCACCTGCATATACACCTCGCGGCGCTTGGCCCCCGGCAACAGTAGGTCCTGGGCGGCCCGCAGCGCCGCGTAAAACAGCGCTTGAATTTCCAGCGGGTGGCCGGCCACCCCCATGCGCCGGTCAATCATAAAGGACGCGTCCGGTACCAGCAGGGTGGGATACATATCAAAGCGGTCGGCCAAGCAGAGCTTCAAAATCAAGATGATGGCGTCTTGAAACTCGGGGCGCTCCGCCAGCTCGCGATCGCCCGTGGCGTGGACGTAGGCCCGCAGTAAAATCAGCCACCAAAAGCTGGAGTCCACCGGGGTAACCCGGCCAATGGCGTGCTCGCCGAAATCAGCGATGATGTAGGGTTGCTCTCCCCAAGCTTCCACCTTGAAGCTCGCGGGCATCAACCCTTGGCCAGCGTTGAAGCTGTCCATCTGCTTGTCGCTACTCTGCAGCTTTAGGGTCTCAATCAAAAAGTGCTTGACGATCTCGGTTTCCCCCTGCATCAGAAAGACCAGGGCCGAGGGGACGAAGTCTCGGACAAAGCATTGGTCGTAGTTCAGCGCCTCGACCTCAGGGTCCCTTGCCGCAACGGTTCCCACCGGATCGCCTTTGTAGTAGAGAATTGAAGCTTCTAGAAGTTTCCAAGCTTCCATCATCAGGCTGTTCTTGAGGCGGATTACAGATGTCATGGCAACGGTAGCAAAAAGAGGAGGAACAAAACGAAGCAGGCTATTAGTAGAAGAAACCTTACGCCACAGCAGATATCACCCAGCGAGGCCAACAAGCAGTGCTAGCCCCGCACGATGGAAGCTCAACAAAGGTAAAGGTTAGGTATCCCGGTCGCCTAGCGTAGCCGTAGGGAGATTGCTTCAAGCTCCGTCTGACAAAGCCGCTCCCGACGGCTATCTCGGTTTAAGCCGCAGGAGCAGCCCTGGGGTTGAGCTCAGCGCGATCGCAACTTAGGCATGTTCACCACTTGCTTAAAAGGTCCATAAACTGGGCTACAAAATCGCAGCCGCAGCCAGGGCCGCTCAAGGTAGTTAATATGAAGCGCTGTTGTCTCCCAGAAGATTCGAGTGACCCAACCCCTCTAAATGAAGACTGCAGACGAAGACTTAGATTAAAAATGCGGTATGAAGCGTCAGGGGACGCTAGATAAGTTGCTTAAAGGAAATAGTCGATACCCAAACTGTTACATCCCGCCCTCAGAAATTCCAGTTTCTAGCTAGGCCTTTATTGAAAATTTATTCAAGTCTTGCCAATTACAAGTTCCTACGGCGGGCGATTAGTTGGGACTCACCGCTGTGGCGATGGCTACCGCTGACAAACTGCGGTAGGGTAAGCACATGACTATCTGGGAACTAGACTTTTACTCCCGCCCGCTGGTGGACGACAAGGGCAAAAAGCGGTGGGAAGTCCTGATTTGCGAGAGCCCCCTAACCGTTGATCGGGAGCTGGACGACCTATTTCGCTATCAGGCCTTTTGCCAAAGCACCGAGGTCAACTCCCTGTGGCTGCGCCAGCAGCTGCAGGCGGCGATCGCCCAGGCCCCGGCGCCCCCCTCGCGGATCCGCTTCTTCCGCCGCCAGATGACTAACATGATCGTTAAGGCCTGCGATGAGGCGGGCCTCACCGCTAGCCCCAGCCGCCGTACCCCGGCCCTAGTCCAGTGGCTAGAGGAGCGCCTAGCGACCACTTATTCCGATATGCCGGGCTATACCCCTGACGCTTCCACGAGCGTGGCCTACCCGCCCCCGGTCCCCGCGCCCCTCCCCGATGCTCTGCGGGGCCAAAGCTGGAGCTTGCTGAGCTTGGCGGCCGAGGCGTTGCAGGAAATGCCCGCCTGGGAAGTTGCCTTTGGCGAGGCCTTTCCCCTGGGGCTGACGGCCCTGGCCCCAGAAACCCCTGTCCCAGGTCTGGTGATCTTCTCCCCCCGGGCAACAGCGCTAGGGGCCTGGATGTCTGGACTGGAGCTAGGGTTCTTGTCGGTGGAGCCGACTCAGGTGGGGGCCTTAGGGCTGCTGCTGCACACCGGGGCGAGCGACGCCTGGATTTTGGCCAATTTAGGGACGACGGCGGTGCGGCAGGACGCCGAAGCGTTTGAGACCGCCAAGCAGGCCGCTGACAACGTCCATTTCCTCGCCGTTCAAAGCGCGCCAGAAGCGCAGGCGTTTGCCGGGTTTTGGCTATTGCAGGAGCGGAATTTAGCGTAGGCTCCGATTTGGCGTAAGATCCTAGAGCGACAGAGCTTGGACATCAGCTGCTCTGGTGTCAAGCCGTTACTCCCCGATCTGCCGTGTTCGATCGCCAAAAGCCAGATGTTTTATCTGAGCAGGTACTAGAGCTTGCCAAAGCTGCCGGGGCCGATGCCGCAGAAGTTTATCAAGCCCTCACCGATACCAACCCCGTCTTCTTTGACGCCAACCGCGTCAAGCG
>JBCCAG010000764.1:0-2318 GCA_039814955.1 Cyanobacteria bacterium P01_A01_bin.135 | reverse complement strand
TTTCAGTGGGAATTGTGGCGCTGATGGGGGTAGACCTGTGGCGACATCGGCAGCGGTGGCGACTGATTGGGGCCGTGTACTTTCGCTGCGGCATTTTGACCTATCTGCGGGCGGTGGGCATTTTGATTGTGACGGTGGGGGCGCTGCTGGCGGCGGACCGGCTGTTCCCTCCGTTTATGCATTGGGGCTGGGCGAACTTGGTGTTTGGTCAGCCGGGCAATATTATCTTTCAGCCCTTTAATTTGTTCAGTCAGGGCCAACCAATACAGACTGTGGGGGCGATCGCTCAGCTGGTGGGGGTAGTGGCTCCGGCGGGTCTTGTTGGCATATCTGCGCTGCTGCTCGCTTCAGCTAGCGGGGCGCGCTTAGTTCCCGGAACGGCGATTCCCTGGGAGGCATTGTTCATCTGCGGTTTTTGGCTACTGCTCATTGTTGGCATTCCCTTCTGGGCTCGGCTAGAGGAGCATATCTTTCGCCGGGGGGCCAACACCTGGCGGAAAATAGCCGTGCGCTCCACCCAGTTCGGTCTAGTGCATTTGGTGGCCGGGATTCCTCTGTTGGGGGGCGTTGTGCTGATTTTGCCGGGGTTCCTGTTTGCCTGCCGCTACAAGTATGTGTACGAGCGTCACCTGAAGCGACACCGGCAAGTGGAGCAGGCCCAGGAAGCCGGGGTAATGGCAAGCACGGCGGATCATGCGGTGTATAACGCAATTTTGGTGTCACTGGTGGCGGGGAGCCTGCTGGCGGTGGCGATGGGGTGGGGGTAGGGTCGGGGCGAGAGGCTTCTCGCCCGTACGGTGATGGAGATGATCGGGCGATCGCCGTGGCAGGGTTGGGGCTGGGCTGGGGCTGGGTCGGGGCAGGTTTCGCGGCTCAGTGTTAACTAGAGACGCACACATCACCGCAAAACCTGCCCTTACGGGGGGTAAGTCACCCCTGCCGGAGGGGATGGGCCTAGCTCAGAGCCTTGTCGATCGCCTCTTTAATTGCCGGGTCATTGGGGGGCGTTTTGGGGTCGAAGCGGGCTACCACCTCGCCATTGCGATCGACGACGAACTTGCCAAAGTTCCACTCAATGTCCGGGCCGTCGCCCACTAGCGCCTGGTACAGTGGGCTGCGGTTGGGGCCGTTGACGTCCTGCTTTTCTAGGAGGGTGAAGTCAACATCGTAGTTGTCCTTAGTAAAGGACTTGATCTCCTCAGGGCTGCCGGGCTCCTGCGCGCCGAACTGGTTGGAGGGGACGCCGACAACGGCGACGCGATCGCCGTAGGCTTTATCTAGCTCAACCAGCCCTTTGTACTGGGGGGTGAGGCCGCACTTGCTCGCGACGTTTACAAAAAGAACCACTTTGTTCTCGATGGCCTCAGGGGAAAGGGGGTTGCCATCTAGGGTGGTTAGATTGGTGGGGATTGCCATGGTTAAAGGTTGGGCTCGTGGTTGTCGCTTACATTATCGATGATTGCGGCGCGGTGCGGTGCATTGAATCTTCAACTCCCCAGGTCAGGGAGTATGCCAAGATGTGGATGACTTTGATGACCTACGCCGCTACCAGAACGACCGATGACCAACCAAGCTACCTCCCACGTTATGGCCCTGGACTTAGGGACCACCGGCAACCGCGCCATTATTTTTGACCGCGAGGGGCAGATTGCGGGGCAGGCCTACAGGGAGCTGACTCAGTCCTACCCGCAGCCTGGCTGGGTGGAGCATGACCCGGCGGAGATCTGGCAGGCGGTGCGCTGGGCGATGCAGGCGGCAGTGGACAATGCAGGCATTACGGCCCAGCAGATTGCGGCGGTGGGGGTAACGGTGCAGCGAGAGACCTGCCTGCTGTGGGATAAAACCACTGGGGAACCCCTCCACCCGGCGATTGTTTGGCAGGACCGGCGCACGGCCCCCCTGTGCCAGGAGCTGCGGCAGGCCGGCCATGTGGAGAAGATTTACGACCGGACGGGGCTGGTGCTAGATGCCTACTTCTCGGCGTCTAAGCTGGCCTGGCTAATTGACTGGGTGAAGCAGCACCGCGACGTCAACTGGGACAACGTACTGGCGGGCACCATTGACACCTGGGCGATTTGGAACCTCACGGGAGGCCGGGTGCACGCCACGGACCACAGCAACGCCAGCCGCACTATGCTGCTCAACATCAGCGATCGCGACTGGGACAGCGAGATGCTAGCGCTGTTCAATATTCCTCGGCACATTATGCCAACGGTGCAGCCTAGCCTCAGCGTATTTGGCCACACCGACAAAGACCTGTTGGGGGTAGCGCTGCCCATTGCTGGGGTATTTGGGGACCAGCAGGCGGCGCTGTATGC
>JBCCAG010000255.1:0-5493 GCA_039814955.1 Cyanobacteria bacterium P01_A01_bin.135 | reverse complement strand
CAGGTGGTGCAGCCCCTAGTAACTAACGATGTGGGTGACATCTTCACCGACGGCGACGGTAATCGCTATCTAACTAACCCCGCCGGTATTATTACCTCCGCTACTGACGCCGCGGGAAATTTGCTTACGGGGGTGACTGGCAACATTAACGCCCTCACCCAAGATGTAATCACTCAGGTGCTTGACCCAATCTCCGGGCTCTTGAATACAGTGACAACCACGGTACCTGTCAGCACCAGCAATGTGGGTGATATTTTTACCGATAGCGGCGGCAATCGCTATCTAACCGATCTCGCTGGCGTTATCACCGCCGCCACTGACCCTACCGGAAATCTGCTTACGGGGGCAACGGGTAATGTCGCCAGCCTCACTGAGCAGGTGGTGCAGCCCTTGGCAGTCACCGGCATCGGCGACATTTTTACTGATAGCGGCGGCAATCGCTATCTAACCGATCTCGCTGGTGCTATCACCGCCGCCACTGACGCTGCCGGAAATCTGCTCACCGGGGTAACAGGCAATGTCGCCGACCTTACTGAGCAGGTGGTGCGTAGCTTGCCGACGAGCAGCGCGGGCGACATTTTCACTGACGCTGCCGGCAACCGCTACATTACCGACTTGGGGGGCCGCGTTACGGCTGCCATCGACGCTACCGGCAGCGCGATCGCCGGGGTGACAGGGGTCGTCGCCGATAGCGGCAGCGGGGTCTTTGTTCTGCTGAACGCAGCGGGCAGTCCGTCCACCAGGTCGGTTCCTGCGCTGGTAGAGCTAACAGCACTAAGCTTAAGCAACCCTGGCAGTCCTCCCACTTCGCCTAGAAACCCAGCACCTGCCCCAACACCGACCCCTGGAGATGAGTCTGACCAGACGCCGCCCGTTCCCACCCCTAGACCCAACCAGCCAGCTCTGGTATTTGGTGAAGAACCTAGGCGCAGTGCCTTCACCGGAGACAGGGCTAATCGGGTAAATGGGACAGCGAAGCCGAATAAAGTGAGGGGCAGTCGCGCTAGCGATGCCATTCTGGGTCGGGGCGGCAACGATCGCATGCAGGGACGCGGGGGCGATGATTGGCTGAGTGGCGGCCTCGGCAACGATAAACTCTCCAGCGGCAGTGGTAACGACATCCTCAAAGGGGGCGCGGGGAGCGATCGCCTTCTGGGAGGTCGGGGCGATGACCTGCTATTTGGCGGGACGGGGAGCGATCGCCTCAAGGGGGGTAAGGGCCGGGACGTGTTGGTTGGTGGTGCCGGTCAGGACCTGCTAATTGGCAGCGATAGCCCTGATCAGTTTGTGTTTGATAAGGCGAGCCACGGTGGCGACACCATTCGCCGCTTTAGAAGCAATGATTTGATCGATATCCGCGATATCTTTGCCCGAACCGCCTTTACCGCTTCCTCAGCGGCAGAGCAGTTTAGGCGGTTTGTCAGCATCACTCAAGTTGGTACAGGTACTGTAATTGGCATTGATGCCGACGGGAACGGTGCGGGGACTGGCTTCCGAACGTTAGCTACCCTAGACTTCGTTGACGCTGACGCGATTTCCTCCAAGAACTTTATTGTGCGATAGATTATTCCCGCTCGGGAAATCTAAACTCAGTGAATAGCTTTTTTGCCCTGCTGGAGTGCGCTGTCCTCCAGCAGGGCCTTAATTTGTACGATACAGTTTGTAAAGACCCTTTTTATAGATTGTGTCCTATGACCACCCTTCCCAGGCCTACCGTTCAGCAGCAGCCTACCTGGTCGAAGGCGATCGCTCAGCCCGCCACAGAATTTGCAAAAACGCCGCTTACCCTAATAGAAGGGCAGGTTCCCGCGGGGCTACGGGGCACCCTGTACCGCAACGGTCCGGGGCGGCTGCAGCGCTCGGGAGAGCCAGTAGGGCACTGGTTTGACGGCGACGGGGCAATTTTAGCCGTGGCCCTGGCCGAGGGGACGGCAACGGCCACCTACCGCTATGTGCGCACTAGCCAATTTGCCACCGAGGAGCTCGCGGATCGGTTCCTCTACAGCGGCTACGGGATGACCGCCCCTGGCCCCCTATGGAAGCGGTGGACCACCCCTCTGAAGAACGCCGCCAATACCTCAGTGCTGCCCCTAGGCGATCGCCTGCTGGCCCTCTGGGAAGGGGGCAACCCCCATGCCCTAGACCTAGATAGCCTAAGAACCCTAGGACGGGATGACTTGGCGGGGGCGCTGGCCGGCAACGCCGCCTACTCCGCTCACCCCAAGGTAGACCCCGCCACGGGAGACATCTATAACTTTGGCGTGGCGCCGGGGCTCAACGCCAGCTTGACCCTGTACCGCAGCGATCGCGATGGGCGGGTGCAGCAGACGGCTCAGATTTCCCTGGAGGGCACCCCGCTCATCCATGACTTTGCCCTGGCTGGCCCCTACCTATTGTTCTGCGCCCCCCCCACCCGCATCGATCTGATTCCCGTGGGGCTGGGGCTAAAGCCCTTTGGCGACTCAATCCAGTGGCGACCGGACCTGGGCACTCAAATTATTGTTGTGGATAAGCAAACGCTAGAGGTGGTCAGCAAGGAAACCGCCGACCCGTGGTTCCAGTGGCACGTGAGCAACGCCTACTTAGAGGGCAAAAGCGGTCACCTGGTGCTCGACGTGATCCGCTACGCCGACTTTGCGACCAACGACTACCTGCGGGAAGTGGCCACCGGGGCGGTGCGTACCCGCACCAAGGGCACCTACTGGCGCATCTGCATTGATCCCCAGACGGGGCGCGTCCTGTCGCAAACCGAGCTGATTGACCAGAGCTGCGAATTCCCTGTGGTCGACCCCCAGCAGGTGGGCCAGGCGGCGGATGCGGTTTACCTCACCCTGCACCGCTCTGGTGAGGCAGCCTACAGCGATATGTTTGGGGCGATCGCCAAGTACGACTTTGGTACCGGCGATTTGGTGCTCGCGGACTGCGGTGAGCAGCGCTACCCCTCTGAGCCCCTCTACGCGAAAGACGCCGACTCCCAGCGGGGTTGGGTGCTGACCGTTGTGTTTGACGGCAATCAGGAGCAGAGCGAGCTGTGGATTTTCGCTGCCGATGCCCTTTGTGACGGGCCCGTAGCCCGGTTAGGGTTGCCACAGGTCATTCCCCCCAGCTTTCATGGTCGCTGGCAGCCCAAGGCATCCCCCTCCGGTTAGGCGTGCCCTCTCTGTTAACACGCTCCGATCAACATAATGCTGCCCGGCCGTTGCCCAAGGCTATGAATACACACCACAGCAAGTTATCCACCACTGCGCTACAAAATTTACTTAATTTGTCTCCTTCGCGGCTGGCTGAGTGGGTGCGCTACGCCAAGTACTACGCCAGAAGCGGCCAGGTGCCTACCTACGTCGGCGGACTAGCGACCGCAGAGCCAGACTGGTTTGGCCTCGTGATCGACATCCGCGGCAGGCAGCAGCAGCAGGGTGAGGTCCACCTGACGGTGCCCCTGATGAGCGTCATCAAGCCGTTTTTGCTGTTTCACCTGCTGGCCACTCAAGGCGAGGAGGTGCTGCGGGCCGTGGGCACCCAGCCCTCTGAGCAGCCCTTCAATTCCATGGCCCAGCTGGAGGCAGACGAGTACTTCCCCCGTAACCCTATGCTCAACAGCGGGGCGATTACGCTGGCCTCCATGCTGCCCGGCGAGGACGGCGGCGATCGCTGCGAGCGGCTGCGGCGATGGCTCAACCGGCGGGCCGGATGCCACCTCACCCTTGACCCAGCCATGCTGGAGAGCGTGCGATCGTTGCCCAATGAGCAGAACCGCGTTATTGCTCGCACCTTGGCCGAGACGGGGCGGCTGGAATGTGGCGCTGGTCTAGCCTTAGATACCTACGAGCAAATCTGCTGCCTCTCGGGGACGCTGGCGGACATCGCGGCCCTGGGGCGGCTGTTGGTGGAGCCGCGCTTAGGGATTGGCGAGCACCAGCAAAAGGTGCTGGCCCTGATGTTTACCTGTGGGCTCTATGAGGAGTCGGGGGCGATGGTGGTGCAGGTGGGGCTGCCGATGAAGTCGGGGGTTAGCGGGCTGGTGCTAGCCGCGCACCCCGCCGGAGGGGTGATTGTATGCTACAGCCCCCCGCTAAACGCTATTGGTAACTCCATCGGCGGGCTGTTTATGCTCACCCAAATGTCGCGCCACTTGAAGCTCAGCTTGCTTTCGCCAATGTCGTAATATTTGGGGACATAGCAATAGCAATGCCCCTACAAGTCACATCCTATGTCTCGCTCCAAGGCTTTAGCTTCCTACGTTGCGGTGCGGCTGCTGCTCGCGCCCCTGATGCTGCTGACGATTACCACCTTTGTATTCTTGCTGATGCGGGCGACGCCTGGGGACCCGGTGGACGTGGCGCTGGGACCACGGGCTCCCGAAGCGGCCCGGGAGGCGATGCGCGAGCGGTTGGGGCTCAATGCGCCTCTGTGGGTGCAGTACCTGGCTTATCTAGGAGGGCTGCTGCGGTTTGACCTGGGAACAGCGCTAGACAATACGCCAGTGACCCGAATTATCGCCCAGCATTTTCCGGCGACGGTGGAGCTAGCGGTGTGCAGCATGCTGGTCTCCGTGACGGTCGGCCTGGTGATTGGGTCCCTAGCGGCGTCTCGGCCTAACACGCCCCTGGACGCCGGGGGGCGGCTGTTTGGCATCATCACCTACGCGGTGCCCATGTACTGGTTCGGCATGCTGCTGCAGCTACTGTTTGCGGTACAGCTGGGCTGGTTTCCACTGGGGTCACGCTACCCGCTCTCGGCCCAGCCGCCCGTGGGGCCGACAGGGCTGTACCTGGTAGATAGCCTACTGAGCCTTGACCTAGGCCAGTTTGGCACTACCCTCTATTACCTGGCCTTGCCCAGCATCACCCTGGGCGTCCTCCTCAGCGGCATCTTCGAGCGGATTATTCGGGTGAACTTGAAGCAGACCCTGCGCTCTGACTACGTAGAGGCCGCCCGAGCCCGAGGGATTCCGGAGCGGCGGATTGTGCTAGTTCACGCGTTGAAGAACGCTCTGATTCCGGTGGTGACGGTGCTGGGGCTGACCTTTGCCTCGTTGCTGGGGGGGGCAGTGCTCACGGAGGTGACCTTTGGCTGGCCGGGGCTGGCGGGACGGCTGTACGAGGCGATCGCTGAGCGAGACTATGCGGTTGTCCAGGGAGTACTGGTATTCTTTGCGGTGATTGTCGCGATCGCTAGCATCGTGATTGATATCCTCAACGCCTGGATTGATCCGCGAATTCGGTATTAATTTCAGTCATGGGGACTACTCAGGTTTCTCGGTTAAGCGGTAGGGTCAGATTGCTGTACGGTTTTCCCCAAACCCTATTGTATCGCTGTAGAGTAGAACTACATATAGAGCGCTACTGTTGAATTTTGACTGTCATAGTTCATGATGATTGAAGACGAAAAGCCAGTTGAGGAAACCCAAGAAAACGTCAGTCCTGCTGATGAGGCGGTTGGCGGTGTGGATGCTAACTCCAGCGATGGACCGACCTTGGACGAGGTGGACCT
>JBCCAG010000420.1:0-4187 GCA_039814955.1 Cyanobacteria bacterium P01_A01_bin.135 | reverse complement strand
CTAAACATTGGCCAACGGCATCGAGGATAACTTCCATGAGGAGGCGCTGATTGTAATAGTTCAGCGCTTCCTTGATCTCGTTCTGCTCAGCCGGAATCTCCTTGAGAAGCTGATTGACCAAGCTGTCGTCGCATAGGGTTGCGGCACTCTGGAGCCGCTTGAGCCATGGCTCGGGCATGGCTTTAAGAGCCGTTGCTTCCAAAGGAGGGCTTTGCTCACCTTGCTCACCGGATAGGCTATGGCGACAGTCAAGAGCGAGCAGGGTGGCGATTGTCTGCAGCAGCTGGGTTTTATAAATGGGCTTGCCCAAAAATTCATCACAGCCTGCAGCCAGAGCCCGATCGCGGTCGGCGCTAAAGGCACTAGCCGTCAGGGCAATAATTTTGGGATTCTCTAATTCTGGGTTGGTCTGGGCCCGCGCGCGAATCGTACGGGTGGCCTCGTAGCCATCGACGTTGGGCATCCGCAGATCCATCAAGATCACATGGGGGTGCCAGCGCTGCCAGGCGGCGATCGCCTCCGCGCCGCTGCAGGCTTCTTCCACCTCAAAGCCCGCTTGGGCCAGGATCGTCTTCAGGAACAGGCGATTTTCTAGCTGATCGTCTACGACCAGCAGGCGGTGGTCGTAACCATTGAGCAACCGAGGCCGATGCAGATTAGAGGAGCTGAGGGATAAATTGCCGCGGGATTGGGGGGCCGGCATCACCTCAATGGGTAGATAGATGCGGAAGGTGGTGCCCTGGTTAGGGGCGCTGCAGCAAATCAGCCAGCCCTGCATCAGTTCAATAAATTTCTGGCTGATGGTGAGGCCTAACCCCGTACCGTCGGGGATGTTTTGTCCTACCTTTCCCTGCTCAAACGCCTTAAAAATCTGCTGCTGGTCGGCGGTGGCAATGCCAATGCCCGTGTCTTCAACGTCGATCACCAGCGTCTTAACCGGATGAATAGCATTGTCGCGGCGGCGAGCTCCCTCTCGCGGTTCCGCTGTCCCCACCTGGAGCTTGACATAGCCCTGGTGGGTAAACTTGATGGCGTTGCCCAGCAGATTGATCAGGATTTGCCTGAGCTTATTTTGATCGGTTTGAATGTAGCGGGGCAGGTCTGGCGCCGTTTCGAGAATGAATAATAGCCCTTTATTCTGGGCCCGCAGCCGCAGCAGGGACTGCAGGGACTGCAGGAGCTCAAATAGGTCGAAGTCGCTGTAGTTGACGCTGACGTGGCCCGCTTCAATCTTAGAGAGATCGAGGACGCTATTGATCAACTGCAGGAGGTGGTCCCCGCTACGAATAATCGTCTGGACATAGCTCTGGTGGTCCGGCGGCAGCAGCGGGTCGCGGTCTAGTACCTGGGCAAAGCCCAGAATCGCGTTCATGGGCGTCCGCAGCTCGTGGCTCATGTTGGCCAAAAACGTGCTCTTGGCCTGGTTAGCCGATTCGGCATCTTCCTTGGCCTGCTGCAGCTGGGAGACAAGCTGAGCCTGCTGGGTGGCGATCGCAAGCTGGGCCCCAATTTGCATAAGCAGGTTGGCTTCCCAGTCCTTCCAATGGCGAGGCCCTTCGTTCTCATAGGCACTCAGCAATCCCCAGAGGGTATCTCCCTGAAAAATTGGCGTGGTCAGGTAAGCCCTGGCCTGAAACTGCTCCAGCAGGTTGAGATAGCAGTGCTCAAACCCCTGGTCATAGATATCATTCACCCGCAGGCAGTCGGTTTGGTTGCGGTAGACTCCGCCCTGAGAATCCTGTAGGTAGGTGTCAGTAACCACGTTGGGATTGTTGAGGTTGACGATACCTTTAATCGCGCAGCGGTCCTGACTGACTGACTGCTGAATGTTGTCGGCGTCTTCTCCCACTAGCGGCGTCCAGTCCGGCTCCACTGATTCCGCCACAAATGTGCCGCTCCAGTCGGTATTGAAGCGGTAGATGACAACACGATCGCACAGCAGCACCCGGCGCAGCTCTTCCACGGTGCTCTCTAAAATCTCATCTAGGGCCAAACTGCGCCGCATCCGATCCACAATGCTGACGGTGGCCTGCTCCCGCTCTAAATTTTTCTGCAGGGTTTGCTGGGCCTGCCGCCGCTCCGTGATGTCGCGAATCACCACCAGCACCTCGTCGGGCCCCAGCGGCGCGGTCCGAGATTCTCGCCAGTAGCGTTTGCCATCCGCTACCACGGAGAAGTCATACACCTCGGTTTTGCCCGTTGCCAGCACCTGTTGGGCGATGTCAAGCTGCAGCTGAGCCGTCCCTGGCGGCAAATGTGCCTGAATCGATTCGCCGACGGTCACCGCCGCCAAAATCGGCATATCCGTCGTGTTGGCAGGCTTCACCTCCAGACAGACGCCCTGGCGATTCATGCAGATGATTAGGTCAGGGAAAGCCTCTTTGATGGCCTGGTTGACCGCTTCGCTGCGGCGGCGGGCCATTTCTGCCGCCTTGCGGTCCGTAATGTCGATGCTGTTGCCAATCACCCCCTTCACCTGACCGTCTAGGTCCACAAACGGCGCCACCGTCGTGTAATAGTAGCGGGTTTCCCCCAGGGCATTGGTGAGGGCATCTTCCGGATTCACTAGAGCCTGTCGGGTCTGGATTACCTGCTGGGTAATCTGGGCGTCCCGCTCTCCTCGCATGGGGTCTGGCGTAAAGTCCGCGTCCCGCTGCCCCATCAGGTCATTGACTGAGGTGAGGTACATCATCGCGCTGGCCTGATTAGCCATGATGTAGCGTCCCTCATGGTCCTTCAGGTAAACGGCGCTGGGAACCGTATCGATTACCTGGGACAAGAAGCGACGCTGGGCTTCCAGCTCTAGCTCAGCCTGCTTTTGCGGGGTAATATCCCGCAGCATTACCAAGACTTGGTCGCTATCCATAGGCACGATGCGGGCTTCTTCGTAGCGAATATGCTCCTCCGCCTCGATGGCATAGTCGTAGACCTGCAGAGTTTGGGTGGCGATCGCCCGGTCAATTGCCGCCTGCTGCTGCTCTAACAGCTCCGCTGGCAGGGTCTGCTGCACGGTCTGGTAAATGTTGAGCTGCCGCGCATCAAGATCACCGCCAATGGGACCCGCCCCAAACACCTCCAGGGGCTTACCCTCCCGGTCTAGGCTCAACAGCAGGTCGGGGATGGCCTGCAGAATCGCCCGGTTGGTGGCCTCGCTCTGATTTAGGGCCCGCTCCGCCCGCCGCCGTTCGGTCTCGTACAGCTTTTTCTCGCGGATATCGCGCACCACGGCCAAGCTGGACACTGCTTGCCCTGTCTCATCTAGAATTAGCGACAGCGTCACCTGAGTCCAGACCGGCTCCCCTGATTTGTTCAGGTAGCGCTTCTCAAATGCCAAGGAGGACACTTGCTGCTGATAGAGCCGCTTTACCTCAGCCGGTGTGACTGCCACGTCTCCCGGATAGGTCACCTCCACATAGGTTTTCTTCAGCAGCTCAGCCTCTGTGTAGCCCAGCAGCTCACAGAACACCTGGTTGACCATGGTAAATTCGCCGGTGGTTAGGTTGGCTTGGTTAATGCCCACCGCCGCCTGCTCAAAGATGGCGCGAAACTCCGACTCGCTCTTCTGCAGCGCCACCTCCGCCTGCTTGCGATCGCTGATATCCCGAACAATCAGCAGGGCCTTATCGCTGCCGCAGGGAGCCATGCGCACCTCCTCGTAGCCTAGGCGATCGCCGTGGTTGACCGCCTGCTCGTACACCTGCATTTCCCCAGTTTCCAGGGCGCGGGCGATGGCCGACAGATGGCGATGGGCCACTTCGTCGGGAACGCTGCCCACCAGAGAGCGGCCGGTCACATCGACGTTGTTTGCCAGGTCCAGCTCTGGATTAGTCCGGACGCTATCTAAATAAATGCCGTCGCGGCTCAGCAAAAACATCAGATCGGGAATGCCCTGCAGCATGGCCCGCTGGCGCAGCTCGCTCTCCGCCAAAGCTTCCGTTCGTTCAGCCACCTGGCGCTCCAAGTCATTTTGGTACCGGGAGCGCAGTTGCTCAATCTCACAGCGGACCGTAATATCCTGGAAGGCGCTGATCACATAGCGGACCTGTCCCTCCCCGTCGCACACTGGAATCGCCTGCATCTCAATCGGAATCACCTGCCCGCTGTCGTGGTGAATGTCGGCTCTGCTAATCTGCATTAGCTCCCCCTGCAGAGCCCGAGAGATGGGGAAATCCTCAGCGCTGTAGGCG
>JBCCAG010000435.1:0-4100 GCA_039814955.1 Cyanobacteria bacterium P01_A01_bin.135 | reverse complement strand
ATTTCCCTTGAATAGCCCTTACGATAGCTGGCGATCGCCAAAATTCCGACCCAGAGCTTATCACGCCACCCGGTACCGAAAGGCCCGCCACAGGGGAGAGATTGCTCGTCAAAAGTCGGTGAGGCTGAGTGCTTCGCGCTGACCGTTAGGCGCACAATGCGCCCAACGGTCAGCCAGTCTTATTTCGATTGATGGATGAAAGGCAAAAAATAGGGCACTAGTCTAGAAAAGGCCCGCCAATGATCCGTTACTTATCCGTTTTAATGATGTCAATTACGAAGTCCGACGTTACTTTTATTGCTGAAGCTATTAACGGGATCTACGTCTCCCTCTATCTGCCGACCCATGTCGCGGGCCAAGAGACTCAGCAAGACCCCATTCGCCTCAAGAACCTGCTGACCAAAATTCGAGAGCAGATGACCAGCCTCGGGCGTGATAGCGATGCCGTTGATGCGCTGCTGGCCCCCGCCACCCACCTGCTCGACGATTCGGAATACGAGTTTTGGCAGCACCAAGGGCAAGGGTTGGCCCTGTTCATCGGCGAGTCCTTTTTCCACACCTACCGCGCAGACTTCGAGCTACCTGAGCTGGCGCTGATTGGCGATCGCTTCCACATCACGCCTCTGCTGCCCGTTCTGCACCAGGTAGCTCCCTTCCTGCTGCTGTCCCTAAGCCAGAATGAGGCTAAGCTCTACGCGGCCTCCCCTAGCGCCATTACGCCTATCTCCCTCGACGAGATGCCCGGCAGCCTAGAGGAAGCGCTGCAGTTCGACGATCCCGAAAAGCAGCTCCAGTTCCACTCCTCAGGCCGTCAGCCCCAGAGTGCCCGAGCCCTCACCTTCCATGGTCAGGGGGTGGGCACCACCGATGAGAACGACAAAGACCGCGTGCAGCGCTACTGCCACCAAATCGACAATGCGCTCTGTGACGCCGTCTCCACCAACGCGCCGCCCCTAGTGGTTGCTGGGGTCGACTCTGTCCAGGACATCTTCCGTAACCTGAGCAAGTACCCCAACCTCGTGGCCAGCGGCATCGACGGCAACCCTGAGGTCGCTAAGCCCGAAGAGCTCCGCCAAGAGGCCCTGACGGTGCTGGAGCCGCTGACTCAATCCTCGCTAAAAGCGGCTTGGAAAACCTACGAAGACCTCACCGGGAGCGATACCATTACCAGCAATGTGGAAGATATATTGGTGGCGGCAAATCGCGGCCAGGTAGACACCCTGTTTCTTGACCCGCATCAGCCTCAGTGGGGGAGCTACAACCCCAAAACTGTGGAGATCGAGCGGTACGAGCAGGCTCACCCCAAAACTGATGACCTGCTGAACCTAGCGGCGATCGCGGTGCTGGCCAATGGCGGCCAGGTGTACAGCCGCCCCATGTCCCCCAATACGCCGGCAGCGGCCGTTCTCCGCTACCCCCTCTACGCCGACCAAGAAACCAGCGAGGCCATCCGCAGCTAGCCTAAGGTAGACGCAATTCTACGGGCAAAGTGCCGTTGTCCATTGGGGCGGCGTAGCGCGGCGGCAGTACTGCTGAAACCCCACCGACGTGAGGCCAAACTTGTTGCCGTCTAGATACTCAAAGTCCAGCAGGTGGCGCGAGCCGCCGATGGAGTCGTCTAACGAGCCAAAGTTGGTGACGACAACTGCCGGACCCTCTACCCCTTCGACTTCTGTAATCACGGTGGGGGCCTGACCTTCTCCTAAAGTGGTGCGCCCGTAGGTGCGCAGTGCGATCGCCCAAGGAGAGTAGGCGACAACGCTCGACCCAAAGATTGTTTCTGAGAAGGGGGCCGTTTCAGGCTCCTCAATGGTGGCGACGACCGTTTCTAGCGGCACCGAGGCATACTGGCTGCGCTCGACCGTGTCAGGCAGTGCCTGCTCGGGGGGAGGATTTCCCCATAGGGCCAGCAGCTCGCGGGTTGAAATAGCGCTGGAGCGGAGGCAGTGGCTTTGGAAGCAGACGGTGCCGCTGTGAGTGATTAAGTAAGCCTGGTAGGTGGGGGGATTGTCGCAGTTGCGGTGGCGGCTGGTGTCAATGAGGCTACAGGCGGGGAAGTAGGTGAGCACGGCGTCGCTCTGCACCAGGGTTCGGGAGAGCTGTGGCTGTAGCTGTATTTGGGGCGGGGTACTCCCTGAAGGGACCGATTCCAGGACGGCGATGTCACTGAGGTCGATACCGTTTTGCAGAATGTAAATGGCCCGCGAGGCACTTATGGGGCCCTCAAGTGTGAAGATACAGCCTTGCTCGAAGCCGGCGGGCATCGTAGGCAGGGCGGGGGTGCCGGTGCGGTAGTCCTGCCAGGTGGTGCAAGTTGAAGCAGGCTCTGCCGTATGATCGCCAACGGGCTCTGTAACCTCGCCGCCCAATGACTCTGCCACGTCACCGCTGATGGACTCCGTGGCATCAGCCAGGGCGATCGCCCCTGTAGGCTGGTTTTCTGCGGGGAACTTGAGGGTAGGCGCGGTTGTGGTGCAACCGCTGACTAAGACGGCAGCCAGGGCGGTAATGGCGTGACGGGGGAAAGGCATTCTGGTATGCAGGCGTAGGAACTCACGACATAGAATCACGTCCGGGGCGACGAATTTCGGACATAGCAAACGTCCTGATGCATTAGGACGTTTGCGCGCCCAGTGACTACGGTATGTCAAGGCTTTGAGCTTACCGCATTGTCCTAACCCACTGGGCCAGTGCAATATGTGGCCCCGCCGCTCTTGGCGCTCCGCCATCGCCGAGCCCTCCACAGGACGGAAGAAATGATACAGAGGAACATGGTAGACCCAACTGGAAGATAATAGACCCAGTCCCTTGAGGAGAACTTAATGGCGCAGCGCACTGCCACCCGACCTGACGCAATGCCCTCCCAGCAGCAGTCGAACCTACTATTGGGGGCTGGGTTGATGACGCTGGCGTTTTTAATGAACACTACGCAAAGCTCAATTTCTAAAGTCGTTCGCGATGAGCTAGGGGGGCCGCAGTTTGCGCTACATGTATTTTCCTTCGCGCTGCTGATTCTGTTCCCCATTGTCGTTTGGCGTAGAGGACAAGACTTTAAGACCCAGGTGTTGCGGCTGCACCTGCTGCGAGGCCTAGTCGGGGGGGTAGGGTTTTTGCTGTTTTTCACTTCAGTTCAGCTCGTCGACCTGGTGAATGCCACAGTAGTGCTAAACACCGCCCCGATTTTGATTCCACTAATTGCCTGGCTGGCCCTGGGTCAAGAGATTTCCCGGGGACTGTGGGTGGCGATCGCGGTTGGCTTTTTAGGATTGATTACGGTGGTGCAGCCCAGCCCGTCGCTGTTCAGCCAGCCCGGCATCTTGCTGGCCTTTGCCGGGGCGATCGCCGGGTCAGTTGAATTTTTGATGGTGCGGCGATTAGATGAGAGCGAGCCAGCGCTGACCCAGGTGCTGTATTACCTGATGGTGAGTTTTGTGCTAGCCTTTGCCGCTTCTGTGCGGCAGCTACGGATGCCAAGCCCAACCGTATGGCTATGGATGGTCGGGGCGGCGATCGCCATCCTCAGCTTTCAGTTTTTGCTGGTGAGGGCGATTTCCTACGCGGAGCCGCACCAGTTGGGAGTATTTCAATATACGTCGGTGATCTTTTCGGCGATTATTGGCTGGGCGTTTTTCAATGAGATACCGGGGCTGGTGGTGATGGGGGGAATTGCGTTGGTGTGCGCAGGGGGAGTGGCGGCGGTTGTGCTGGAGGATGGGCCGAACGAAGAGGGGGCAGGTCAATAGACACACCTTAAAATCCCCTGAGAGCCCTGTGCCAGTGCTTTTTCCTGTGCCCAAAGCACTAGTCTTCTGGCGGCAGTCAGGATATGCTATGGCACAAGTTGGTGTAAGGAGTTGACGGATGAATTCCCCGAAGCATGCGCTCGAGGTACTTAAAGAAACGAGTCGGACTTTCTATATTCCCATTAGTCGCCTGCCCGACGGCCTACTCGAAGCCGTCGCGTCCGCGTACCTGCTCATGCGCGCAATCGACGAAATTGAAGACCACCCCCAATTGGACAACCCCACCAAAGCCCAGCTGCTGCGATCGCTGAGCCTCAACTTTCAGGGCGCTACCGAAGATTCCGCGACCAGCGACTT
>JBCCAG010000565.1:0-3312 GCA_039814955.1 Cyanobacteria bacterium P01_A01_bin.135 | reverse complement strand
TTCACCTTCCGTTTCAGCGCGCATGAACGCCCTCCGCGATCGCGGCCAGTGCGCCCTCGTCCCCTACATTACTGCAGGGGACCCCGACCTTGAGACCACGGCCCAGGCTCTGCGCCTGCTGGATCGCAGCGGCGCTGATGTGATTGAGCTAGGGGTCCCATACTCTGACCCGCTGGCCGATGGCCCGACTATACAGGCCGCGGCGACGCGATCGCTGCACCGGGGCACGACCTTAGAGAGTGTACTGGAAGTGGTGCGGCGGGTAGCCCCTGAGATGCAGTCTCCCATTTTGCTATTCACTTACTACAACCCCATCTTGAACCGTGGGGTAGACGCCTTTTTGAAGACGATTGCTGAGGCGGGGGTAAAAGGCCTCGTGGTACCCGACCTGCCCCTGGAGGAAGCTGAGACCCTGCTGACCAAGGGCCTAGAGCACGGCGTCGAGCTGACCCTGTTGGTTGCGCCCACCAGTTCTAAGGAGCGCATCGCGGCGATCGCCGAAAAGTCCCAGGGCTTTATCTACCTGGTCAGCGTCATCGGGGTTACCGGCATGCGCAGCGGCGTGGAGTCGCGGGTAGAGGATTTGCTATTGGACCTGCAGCGCGTCTCCGACAAGCCCATTGCCGTCGGCTTTGGTATCTCGCAGCCCAACCACGCCCAGCAGGTAATGAACTGGGGCGCTAATGGGGTCGTGGTGGGCAGTGCCTTTGTGAAGCGATTGGCCGAGGGCAGCCCTCAGCAGGGACTGCAGGCGGTAGAAACGTTTTGCCGTAGTCTAAAAGCGGCGATTACAGAGTAGTGGCTGAGCTTGCTGACCCTGGCCCTGAGCTGCGCCAAGCAGTTGAGCATATCTGCACCCGAGACGCTGATTTCAGCCGGGTCGAGGCTGAGGCAGGGCCGCTGCAAGTTCGCCAGTGGCCCGCCACCTACAGTGCCCTAGTGCGCACCATCACGGGCCAGCAGCTTTCGGCGCAGGCGGCCCAGGCGATTTTCTCGCGCCTGCAGCAGCAGATGGGAACTGTGACACCGGAGCAGCTCTTGGCCTGCAGCGACGCAGATTTGAAGCAGGCGGGACTCAGTCGCAGCAAAATTAGCACCTGCCAGGACTTAGCTGAACGGGTGCTTTCGGGTGAACTGCCGCTGGCAGAACTTGGCTCTTGGAACGATGAAGCGATCGCTACAGCACTCACTCAAATCAAAGGCGTGGGTCCCTGGACCGCCGATATCTTCATGCTCTTCAGCCTTAACCGACTGGACGCGCTGCCCGCTTCCGACCTAGCGGTACGGGTCGCCTATCAGCAGCTAAAAGGGTTAAGCGAGCGCCCCTCGGCCAAGGAGCTGCGACATCATTGCGCGCCGCTGCAGCCTTACCGAGGGGTCGTTGCTCATCTAATGTGGCATTACTATCGCCATAGGATGGGCCGCTCCGGGCAGCCCTAGTTACTAAAGTCCCAATTACTGGGCGCTATTGCCGCCAGCATGCTCATCGTTGGGGACAGCTGGCATTTCGGAAATGTGGGTGCCTGCGATGGCCTCGTTGTCTGCGCCGTGCAGCGGCACCCGTACGACCTGGTCGATGGCCTCAACGGTCTTCGGCAGCGTGAGCCAGAGGATACCATCGCGGTAGTCGGCGCTGATCCGCCCATTCTGAATCGTTTCCGGCAGGGCAATGACGCGGCGAAACTTGCCGTAGCGGAATTCAGAGCGATCGCTGCCACCTTCGGAGCGGGGTTCTGGGCGAAAATCGCCGGCAACGGCGACTGCCTCGCGGGACGCCTGGACGTCGAGGTCGGTGGGCTTAATGCCGGGGACCTGCAGCTTGAGGGTAAAGTGATCGCCGTCATCCAGTAACTCTGCTGGCGGTGTCCACATGCTAGTCAGCACGTTGTTGCTGTCTGTAGCGGCCAGCTCATCAAAGACTTGGTCGAGCTGTCGACGAATTACTTCCATCTCGCGGAAAGGTTGCCAATACTGAGTCAACATATATGTAAGTTGCCTCCTTTTTCAAACATCAATTGTGGATTCAAATCTCTTGCAAAGCGGACCGAATTAAACAGAAGCATTCTGAATCTCGAAAGGTCAGCTGCTTTGCTTCCACGTATTCAATCTATCAAGCCAGCCAGAATTCTCCAATCGGTTAACCCAACCACTGAAGTTCGCTTTACCGTAGAGGCCGCCTTACCCAATAAGCCGTCTCTTGATGAATGAATACGCTATTTTGCTTGGATAGTAAAGTTTTGAGATTGATAGGGCAACGGTGGAAAAAATCTCAACTAGAATAGGTGTCTAAAATGCACTACCTATTTCATGATTATGAAGACGCTTCTTTTGCTTGGGGCGGTTGGGTTCGTGACACTGATGCCCAAGCCGGCGGTAGGACAGAGCCTAATTGTGCCGGATGATACGTTGGGAGCAGAGCGATCGCAGGTCACGACAGTGGGCGACATTGAGCGGATTGCGGGCGGGGCGAGGCGATCGCAGAATCTATTCCACAGCTTTGAAGAATTCAACGTCAGCGAGGGGCGAGGGGCGATTTTTGAGAGCCCGCTGGGATTAGAGAATATCTTTAGTCGGGTAACTGGCAGCAATCCTTCTGAAATATTCGGCACCCTGGGGGTGGAGGGAGCCGCCAATTTATTTTTTCTCAATCCTAACGGTATTGTATTTAGCGAGAATGCCAGCCTAGATATTCAAGGCTCGTTTGTGGGTAGCACGGGGACGAGCTTCAATTTTGCGGATGGTTCTGAGTTTAATGCCGTTTCACCCGAGAGTTCTTTACTGACGGTGAGTGTGCCACTGGGTTTGCAGCACGGCCCAAGCGCTCCGAAAGCCACAATTAGTAACCGAGGGGCGATCGCGGTGGGGCAGGATTTGACCCTGTCGGCGGGCGTACTGGATTTAGAGGGACAGATCGTTGCGGGGGAAAATTTGACGCTGCGGGCAGCGGACCTGCTGCGGATTCGGGATTCGGCTGCGGAGCCCTTTGTTGCAGCGTCGGGCGGGGAGATGCTGGTGCAGGGCGATCGCGCGGTAGATATTTTTGCCCTAAACCATCCGGAGAGTGGGCTGTTTTCCGGCGAGGACATGGTGCTGCGCTCGGCGAACGCAGTAGGCGGGGATGCCCATTATTGGAGTGGGGGGAATTTTCGGGTTGAGCGACTTACTGAAGATGTAGGAGACTTATTTAGCCCTAAAGATCCGGTCATCCGCGCATTGGGCGATGTTGCCTTCAACAATCATTTAGGCTCTTCGCTTCATATCTTAGCTGGCGGGTCAGTTGACGTCGGTACGATCTTTGTTACTGGTGTGGAC
>JBCCAG010000065.1:0-10748 GCA_039814955.1 Cyanobacteria bacterium P01_A01_bin.135 | reverse complement strand
TGGCGGCTCTGGCGCAGGGCGGCGCAAAAGTCACGGGGGGGCGGTGCCGTTTTTACCTGCTGCTGCAGCTCGCTGAGGGGTACCTTCTCTCGCTGGGCGGTGACCTGCCTTTCTTTGTGCCAAACGATTTCTTCTAAAATATGCTGCGGTTCAGCATTGGGGACTTGGACCTGGTAGCGCAACTGCTTGACGTCAACGGCAGGGTTTGGGCGGCGGCGGCGGATAGACATAGGCTTGTTTGAGTGGGAATAAGTGGGGGGAAGGGGGGACCACAACGAATAATGGGGTAGTGCCTGTTTGGAGAAAAGGCGATGCGCCGTGGTCTCACCGCCCTCAGTCCCCCTTTGGTAAGGGGAGAAGCGCAACTCTCCTATTGGTTTTTAAGTAGAGCTCATGCTTTGCAGACGCGCAGCGCGTCCTACAGATACGGGAGCGCTAGAGCGGGTTTCCTAAATGCTAGACAGACTGTAGGGCTCACACCGCCGCCGCCCGCTTGTAAGCATCGTCCAGCACCTCCGACAAGGTGGGGTGGGTGTGGACCGTGAACGCCAAGTCGTTGACGCTGCGGCGCTCGGCGATCGCATTAGCCGCCTCTTGAATCAGGTCAGAAGCATGAATGCCAATGATATGCACCCCCAGCACCTCCCCCGTATCCTTGCGATAGACCACCTTGGCCAGCCCGTCAGTCTCTCCCTCCGCTAGGGCCTTTGAGTTGCCCTTAAAGTAGGCCCGCACCGACGCCACCTCAAAGCCCTGCTCCCGGGCATACTCCTTGGCGATGGGCTCCGTCATCCCCACAAAGCTGATCTCAGGGTGGGTGAAGGCAGCGGCGGGGATGCTGCGGTAGTCCACCTGGCGATCGCGCCCACAGATGGTCTCCACCACCGCAATGCCCTGGGCCGAAGCGGCGTGGGCCAGCATCATCTTGCCGGTGGCATCACCGATGGCCCATAGGTGGGGTACTGGGCTCCCTTCAGAGAGCACACTCAGATGGTCGTTGACAGGAATGTAGCCGCGCCGGTCTGTCTCGACGCCCACGGCGTCTAGCCCCAAGTTCTTAGTGGCCGGTACCCGACCCGTCGCCACCAGGCAGGCGTCTACCTCTAGCACCTCGACCACTTCCTTAGTCTTGGCATCGGCGAGCTCAATGGTCACCGGGGAGCCGGGCTTCACCGACATGGCCAGTACCCCAGCGCGGGTTTCAATATCGCGGGGGGTAATCAGCACCCGCTGGGCCTGCTTAGCGATATCAGGGTCAAAGCCAGGCATTAGTTTATCGAGGGCCTCGATCAAGGTCACCTCGGAACCCAAAGCTGTGTAAACGTCGGAAAACTCCAGGCCGATGTAGCCACTGCCCACAATGGCAATCCAGTCGGGAACCCAGTCGAGCTTAATGGCGTCATCGCTAGTGAATACCGTCTTGCCGTCTAGCTCGATGCCGGGCGGTACAAAGGGCACGGAGCCCGGCGCGAGGATAATGTCCCGTCCGGTAATGGTGGTCTCACCGGTGTCGGTGGTGATGCTCACCTTTTGCGGCCCAGCGAGGGTAGCCCAGCCGCGAATGGTGTCGACTTTGAGCTTCTCCAGACTGCCCGTCAGGTCCCCCCGTAGTTTGGACACCATGGTGCTGGCGTGGCCGGCGATCGCCTCGCGGTCATAGCTGACGCTGCCCACATGGACGCCAAGGGACTGGAGATGGTGAGCGTCCTGCAGCTCACGGACGCGACCAGACGCCGCCAGCAGGGCCTTTGAAGGGATACAGCCCCGGTTAACGCAGGTGCCGCCCATGTCAGCAGCTTCGATAATGGCGGTTTTGAGGCCGCAGGCGACAGCATGCAGGGCTGCTCCATGTCCCCCCACGCCAGCGCCAACAATGATTAAGTCGTAGTCAAAGTCACTCACGTCATCTTCTCTCAATGCTCATCCTCTAGCTTATCCCAAGGCGTCAAAAGTCAGCCCCAGATTCCTCAGCAACCTTGGTTTGTAAGGCGCATCGGCTATGCTGGTGGCACCTTATGTGGGCATTGTTGACTTTAGGCCATGGGTTTTGTACGGATACACCGCTACCTCCCGCTGCCCGATTCGCCAACGCCAATTTGCGTACAGATTTTGACAACGGCTTCTGTGACTTATCGTAACCCCGCTCCCACCGTAGATTTAATCATCGAGCTCACTGATCGGCCAGAGCGTCCTATCATTCTCATCGAGCGCCACAATCCCCCCCACGGCTGGGCGTTGCCGGGGGGGTTCATGGACTATGGAGAATCGGCGGAGACGGCAGCGGTGCGGGAGGCCGAGGAGGAAATCAGCCTGCGGGTGCGGCTTTTAGAGCAGTTCCACGTCTATTCTGCACCAGAACGAGATCCGCGCAAGCACACGCTATCAATCGTGTTTCTGGCGGCGGCGCGGGGTAACCCAGTGGCCAATGACGATGCCAAAGCGGTGGGAATTTACAAGCTTTGGGAGCTCCCAGAGCCGCTCTGCTTTGATCACAGCCAGATTTTAGCGGACTACTGGGACTACCGGCAGTACGGTCGCCGCCCTGCGGTAAGCTCCGGGAGCCGCCCGTAGCGACCTCAAGTAATCACCAGCTCAAGCCCCACCGCGCCCTGACTAAGACGCCAACGCGATAATTTTACCGAACCATGGCATGATGTTCCCAGTCTAAATACCCATACTGAATACCCACGCAGCGGCCTATCCTATTGGCCTACAAGGTGCCCCACCATGACAAAAACCGCGATTCGAACCGACCAAGCCCCAGCACCGGTGGGTCCCTACAGCCAGGCGATCGCCGCGGCGGGAACAATGCTGTTTGTCGCGGGCCAGATTCCTCTGAATCCTCAAACCGGCGAGCTGAGCAGCGGCGACATTGCCGAGCAAACCGAACTCGCCCTCAGCAACCTAAAGGCGGTCGTAGAAGCGGCAGGGGCCACCTTAGATGATGTGGTCAAGACCACCGTATTCCTCGCCGATATGAATGAATTTGCCGCCATGAACGCGGTCTATGCCAAGTTTTTTACCTCAGATCAGCCCCCGGCAAGGGCCTGCGTCGAGGCGGCGCGGCTTCCTAAGGACGTGCGGGTTGAGGTGGAGTGTATTGCGGTGGTGCCGCAGAGCTAGTTCATTAGAGCTAATTCACCACTAGGCCATGGGCTGGATACACTTGGGAGCATTCGATGGGCTGGATCAGACGGCTGCGCAACAATTTTTCGGATGACATTTTTTTAAGGCGGCTGGGGAAGCTAGAGACTATCATCTCTAAGGCTCTGTCGGTGGCTATGGTAATCGTGCTGGTGGTCTCGGTGGTGGATCTATTCATCGTCCTGTGGGGCGTCCTTAGGACCTCCCCTGAAGATCTCTTCAACCGCCGACTGTTCAGCGTCTTCGGCATTTTTCTAGACGTTCTAATTGCCCTAGAGATTCTGGAAAATATCACGGCCTATCTAAAGCGCCACGTCGTCCAAGTGGAACTGGTAATTGTTACCTCCCTCACAGCGGTCGCCCGTAAAATCATTATTCTCGATCTTGATAAGGCCACTGGCGTCGAGCTAATCGGTTTAGCGATCGCGATCTTCGCGCTATCCACCAGTTATTGGATCGTGCGGCGCACGAACTCGAACCCAACTCGGGGCTAGCTGCGCTGGCGCGGCAACGCGTAAACGCTATAGCGCTGCTTCCACGTACGTGCTTAGCGTCTCGGTCTTACCCCCTCTAGCTCCCCCTTAGTAAGGGGGAGAACTAACTGTGCTTCCCCCCTTACTAAGGGGGGAATGAGGGGGGTGAAGCCGAAGCGTGACCTGCTCTTCCACACTCGCTAAACAGATACGTTTCTACAGAAACAGCGAGAGCAGACTGTGCCCTCCCGCTGCACGGCCCGATTCGGGTTTAAGGCACCTTGAGCTTGGTTCTCGCCCTAAAGCACTCTCCCACCCATCTCAAGCAAGGCAGGCCAATAGCATCTAGATAACCTGCTCGACCTCAGCAATTTCGGGAATCGACTCCCGCAGTTTGCGTTCGATGCCCATTTTTAAGGTCATGGTCGAGCTGGGGCAGGAGCCGCAGGCCCCCTGCAGGCGCAGCTTGACGATGGGGCCGTCGATGTCCACCAGCTCCACGTTGCCGCCGTCGGCGATCAGGTAAGGGCGCAGCTCATCGAGAACGGTCTCAACGTTGTCGTTCGTCAGCTCCATAGTTTGAGGCATAGAATTCTCCCGGAGAAAAGCAACATTTAGGTTGTTTAATTGGCTGCCCCTATTCTATCGGACAACCCGCGATCGCGGCCATTGAAATCACCGTAGGGGCTAGGGCTCAGATGAGTCTGCTGCCGGGGCCTCTGGCACCAGTTCCACATTTACCTGGTTAACCATGCGCCGCCTCAGCTCCACCGATTCAGAGCGGGGCAGCAAATCGAAGACCTCCCGCAGGGTATCGTCGATCATCTCAAAGGGAATAGATCCCACCTCATCGAAAACCAGCTCCCCTGACTGATTAAATACCAGGGTCTGGGGTACAAAGCCGCGGTAGTAGTAGCCTGGCTCGGTGGGGGCATAGGACGGCTGGGGGGAAATAGCATCGACGCTGATGAAAATCAGGTCAGCAGCCCGGCCGTAGAGCGCGTCCACTTGGGTCAAGGTGGCGGCAAAGGCTTTGCAGTCGCTGCTGTCGTCCACATAAAACCCCAAAACCGTAGGCCGGTCAGGGCGGCTGAGGGCCTGGGCTAAAGTGACCCGCGGGGGAATCAGCGACCCGTTGCCGGCATATAGAGGAAAAATGCTGCCGTCATAGCGATCGTCGTCGAGGCTGGCGATCGCCGCTGCGGGTAAGCACAGTAGCGCCAGCAGTACGGCAATTGCCAGCGATAGCAGGCGTCGGTTGAAAAATCCCATCAGTAACTCTCAGCGGGTGCAGTCCTGCCCTCTATCCTATCGAACTACCGCCGCTAATCTTGCTTCGCCCCCCGCCATCTGCAAGGCAGTACTGATGGCTCTACGCCGGCGGTCCTGGTCTGCCCGCACCCGCCATAACCGGTTACCTAAGCCGGGCGCATTCAGCTCTCGGGTTTGGGGGTCAACGTAGGCCCAGGTGCGCGCCCACACAATGGCATCTGCCCCCCGCAATTGCCGCTGGCGGGCCTCGGCTAAGCGAGGGATATAGCCATTTTCGCCTAAAGCCGCTAGGGGCGCCTGATTCGCCAGGTCGATGCCGTTGAGCTCCTCTTCCAGGCTTAAGGACAAGTTGAGATCAGCCGCCTGTTGGCGAAGCTGGCGGGCCTGCTCCTTAAGCCGCTGCAGCTGCTTTTCGTCTGCCTCCTCTGGAGAAGCGGCCCCGTGCTGGTAAGAAAAGCTGCCGAGGTTCCACACCGCATTGCCTGGGTCGACATGGCCGTAGTACGCCGCTGTCCGCTGCCCGTCAGCGCTTCTGGTCCCCTCCGCATGGCCGACGCTGCGGGCCACCAGCGAGTCTGCGCCGCCCTCAAACAGTCCTTCTAAGGAAGCTGATGCCCTCGCCGTGGGCTGTACTGCTGGCTGGGAAGCCCCAAAGCCTAGGGGAGAAGACAGGGCCGAAACCCCAGGCAGCACCGCGCCCATAGAGTAGGAGAGCCCCGTAGGTGGGGAGGGTAGAGCGGCGATCGCGACGCCAATGATTAGCCCCACGTCGAGCCATCGTAGGGGTTGACGACTGGTTATTCGACTTGGGCGAGCGCGGCTCTGGGCGACTGGAACGGGGCGGGGCGACCGCGCTGATGACTGATGTGAGCGGGGGGCAAAGGTCCTAGCGGGCTGTAGAGGCATAGTCCTAAGGCGGTGTTTAGTATTTTTGTACTATATCTGAGGGGTAGGGTGATGACAACCCCTCCAGCCCACCACTGAATTTCTCTAACTAATTTTCTCTAAAGTTTGCCCCCCTCAGATCGCGGGGAGGTGCTGTAATGCGCCTGATACGATTTGTGCAGAAGCTGCAAGTCCGATATGATTTGCTTGAGCTTGCTCAATTCCCTCCTCCGCGGGTGGCACTTTTTTCCTTATAGTGCGCTGCGACTTATGGGCTGCGGAGCGCCCCTAGCCCATGGCTCATGGTGCACTCAGGGCGGTGCCCAGACGGTGCATGCGAATGGTGCAATACGTGCGATCGCTCACAAACCTTACAGTTATGGATCTACAGCCAATGCCTACCCTTGCTGCGGACTCAGCTTTGACGGCTCCCAGGACTCGTTTGGGCCATGTTCTGGTGGTGGAAGACGAAGAAGTCATTCGCGAAACGATTGCCCTGGCGCTCTCAGAGGAGGGCTATGAAGTCCAGGCGGTGGCCGACGGCAGCACGGCCCTAGAGATTATTAGTCACTTGGTCAAAGAGGGAGGACGCAGCGGCGAGGAGAGTGGTCCTGATCTGATCATTCTGGACCTGATGCTCCCCAACATCAACGGGTTAGACATCTGCCGCCTGCTGCGCCACGAAGGGAATCAGGTCCCGATCTTGATCTTGAGCGCCAAGGGCAGTGAAACCGATCGGGTTGTGGGCCTGGAGGTCGGGGCAGACGATTATTTAGCGAAACCCTTTGGCATGCGGGAGTTGATTGCCCGCTGTCGGGCGCTTCTGCGGCGCTCTAGTCACCTGCAAACCACCGCCAAGCAAGACAGCCTGTCTTTTCAAGATATCGTCCTGTATCCCCAGGAGTGCCGGGTTACAGTCGCAGATAAAGAGGTGAGCCTATCTCCCAAGGAGTTCCGCCTGCTTGACCTATTTATGAACTATCCCCGCCGCGTCTGGTCTCGAGAGCAGCTGATCGATCGCGTTTGGGGTCCAGACTTTATGGGGGACAGCAAAACTGTGGATGTCCACATTCGCTGGCTACGGGAGAAGCTGGAGGTAGACCCCAGTCACCCGAAGTATATTGTCACAGTCCGGGGCTTTGGTTATCGATTTGGGTAGCGACTGTGAGTTGAGTGCCCTAGCCTTCTGTTAGGTGAAGGTTTTTAGGGAAAACCTTCACTTGACAAAGCAGTTTTAGTTGAGTCCGAAGCTACGGCCAAACCCGGGGGCGATGGCCCCTACCGCCGTAGTAATGCTGCCGCAGGTGTCCCCAAGCCTGCTCAAACCACCACTTCGCCTGGGCCGTTGAGTCCCCCCGGTAGCGGCATAGCAGCCCCTTCATCAATCGCGTTACTCCGACGTCAGCGGCGGGAGCCTCCTGACGGCAGACATCCACAAGCGATCGCGGCACCTCTCGCCCCACCGCGGCAAAGGTGCCCACCACCGGGGCATTGTGTAGCCCAGCCGGACTGGTCATCGCAGCGCTGTCTCCCCAGAGCTGCTGCGGATCGACCCACAGAGGTTGGCTATCCTGCTGCACCACCGTGAGGCTTCGCCAAGAGCCTGACGCAAAGGTCTCCTGCCTAGCGCTGCGCCCTAGACGCACCACATCCCAGCCCATCCAGGTAGCATCCGCGGCCAGGGCCACCTGCAGATGGTGGTGATAGCGGGCCCCGTTGAACAAAATCGTCTCCTGGGGCAACCACTCTAGCCCCGCACCAGGGCCGACGGCTAGGGTGACGCGCTGCTGGGCTGGGGGGCCAGCGCTGCGGTAGACCTTGGCGGCGGCAGCGGTCGTCAGCAAGGCACGGGCCCCTTCTTCCAAGGCGATGTTTACCTGGAGGCGATCGCCCCCGGCGATACCACCCGCAGTGTGCAGTAGTACACCGTGACACACCCTAGGCCCCTCCGGATAGAAGGGGCGCTGTAGCTTCAGAGGAGCTTTACTGTAGCGGCGGGCAATCTTTGTGGTGTCTCCATCGCGGTTTAGGGTAAGCTGTAGCTCCCCCAACCAGCCTGAGCTGACGGTCTGGAACTGTTGCCCGGGTTCCACTGTCTGTTGATTATCAAGTCTGTTGATTGTCAAGTAAGTCCACCGCCGTCTTCCGCTAAATTACTGTACAGATACTTAAAGCCGCTCTTTCTTAAACCAAAACCATCTGGGAAGTGGAGGTTCATCTTTGACTTATATGGGTTTGGCCTAAATGCTTAGCGCGTTGCGTAGGGCTAGTGGCCCCGCGGTCGGTTAGGCATTTAGTCCTTTGATTAGGGTTACCCAGTTCGAGCCGGACAACCCTAAATGGTCCGATCCTATATGTTATACGCTATGTCAAATATTATCGCGACTCAACTGCAGGCTGTACTCTTTTTGTTGTCAGAGCCAATAATCGGGCTAGTTTCGATCGCTGACTACCTCAACCCCATTGGACTAACTTTAGGAATCATCACCCTTGCCTTTGTCGCATTTGCAGCGGAGTGGCTGCCCGTCGATCTTACGGCACTGGTGATTAGCGTCCTGCTGATTTTGGTGGGTTTAGTGACGCCGGAAGAAGGCGTCTCTGGCTTCAGCAACGTCGCGACGATTACCGTGATGTGCATGTTTATCCTCAGCGCCGGGGTCGCTAAAACAGGGGTTATCCAGTTTGTAAGAGACTTTTTGCTGCGCTACGGCGGCAATCATCTCCCCCAGCAAATTGTTGTGATGGGGCTTATTTTGGGGCCTACGACAGCATTTATCAACAATACAGCGGTAGTGGCGGTCTTTTTACCGGTTGTGGAGGAATGGTGCCGTAAGCAGGGGCAATCGCCCTCCAAGCTGCTGATTCCCATGTCCTACGCCACGATCATGGGCGGACTGTTGACCCTGATTGGCACCTCTACCAACGTATTGGCTAGCAGCGTCTCCGAGCAGCTCGGCTACGGCGCGTTTGGGCTGTTCCAGTTCACCAAGCTAGGCATTGTGGTGTTCTTAATCGGGATGACCTACTTAGCGATAGTGGCTCCCTACTTGCTGCCCGCTCGCCGCCAACCCTACAGCGACGTGATGGACGAAGGATATGGGATGCAGGACTATGTGAGTGAGCTAAAGATCACCCAGCGCTCTAGCCTCGTGGGGCAGACCCTGCGCTCCAGCAAAATTCAGCGCAAGTTTGACATCGATATCCTAGAGCTGGTGCGCAACGGCAGCCACTTTCCCCAGCCCCTTGCTAATAAAGTCCTCAAGGCTGACGATATTCTCATCGTCCGGGGCACCAAGGAAGATTTGCTAGCCGTGCGATCGCAGCGTGACCTAAATATTGTGCCCCATGTTAAGTTTGGCTCCGCGTCCCTTGAAGATGAGCTGGCCACCGGAGAGGAAGGCATCGCCGAGGTGCTGATCCTATCAAACTCACGCCTTAGCGGCTCAACTCTCAAAGAGCTGCGCTTCCGGCAGCGCTACAACGCCACGGTTCTGGCTATCCGCCGGGGTCAAGATCTAATCCGCGAGCGATTGGGCAAGGTGCCCCTCCGCTTTGGCGATCTGCTGCTGGTTCAAGGCCCCAGAGAGAGCTTTCTCGGTCTGCAGACTAGCCGGGAGCTGCTGGTGCTAGAGCACCGCGATTTAGGTTCTCCCCGATGGGATAAAGCTTGGGTGGCCCTATCTATTGTGCTGGGGGTGGTGCTGCTAGCGGCCCTAAACATGACCCCAATCATGGTCAGCGCCTTGATTGGGGTGGTGCTGATGGTGGTGACGGGTTGCCTGAAGCCCGGGGAGCTGTACGGCACGGTCCGCTGGGACGTGATTTTTCTGCTGGCGGGTTTGATTCCCTTTGGCATTGCCATGGAGACGTCTGGAACGACTACCTGGCTGGCCCAGGGGCTGCTGAGCTGGGGGGACGGCCTGTCGGGCTACTGGATTTTGCTGCTGTTTTATGTGGCAACGATGCTGTTGACCGAGGTGCTGTCTAACAACGCGTCAGTGGTTTTAATGCTGCCCATTGCAGCAGAGGTTGCTACCTCGCTAAACTTCAACCCGATGGCGTTCATCTTGGCGGTGGTGTTTGCCGCTTCCAACAGCTACATGACCCCCATCGGCTACCAGACCAACACGATGGTGTATGGCCCCGGCGGCTATCGCTTCTACGACTTTACCCGCGTGGGCGCCCCCTTGAGTTTACTGCTCGCCATCGTAACGCCCCTGCTGATTGTTAAATTCTACGGCCTTTGAGCAGGTGCCGTAAGCGCATATAGCGCTCCTAGATCGCTTGTGAACTGTGAAGTGAGCGGGGAAGCTGATTTAGCTCCCCCCAATCCGTATCTCACATCGGTAGAACTGCTGTAACCCTAATTTGAAGGCAGCCCCAAATTACGTCTGCTCGCTGGTTTTAGGCTTGTTGGCTTCAGGCCCGCTAGCCTCAGCCCTGTTGGTTTCAGGCGCGCCATCAAATAAAATCTTTCCCAGAATTCTTAAAACAAGAAAGCCAAGAAAGTAGTACAGAAGCTGACGAAGAAAAACGACAACATCCCCACTGACAAAAAACGCCGCAGCATATAAAGTCAATAGCATTGGAACCAATGTATGACGGTCATCCTGAGTCATCAGCTTGAAAAAGAATACTACGCTTGACGAAACTATCAGGAACTTTACCAGCACAGGTACTGAATCAGATCCCTGTAGCGTTCGATAGCTGTAGATGATTGCACTGCTAATACAGGATAGAACAACGGAGAAAAGGAGATATCCGCCATTTAGAAACTCGGAAAACCGATAGTGGAAGGTACAATTCTTCTTATCAAGAATTGCATCCACCATCAGGCAGGGCTATTTCATTCTAAAGATGCGCTTGAGGATGTCTAGGCCAAACTTGCATTTACGCTCAGCCTGAGCCATGTTGTTGAATCCGTTAGAGCGGTACAGGTTCAAGGCAAAGTTGCGAGCTACAGCGAAGAGCTGA
>JBCCAG010000793.1:0-2212 GCA_039814955.1 Cyanobacteria bacterium P01_A01_bin.135 | reverse complement strand
TTGAAAAGCACGGCAAAAACCCCGTCTTATTTAACGATACTGGAATGTGGTGGCGGAAAAAGTACGTCTCTTGGATTAAGCAGGCCCTTAAGCAAAGCGTATCTGGCCACAAGGCGATCGCCAAAGAGCTGCTTGATAAGGGGCCGTGGGATCTGTTCTTAATGGGCTTTGGAGAGACCCATACCGTGGGCCACGACCTCTACAACTACAGCCAGCCCGATCACCCCCTCTACCCCCACCTGACTGACAATGGTAAGGCTCCGGACCCGGTTCTAGAAACCTACGAGGACATCGACAAGGCCATCGGCGAGATCATCGCCGAGGCGGACGAAGACACCTACGTCATGTGCTTCTCAGTGCACGGCATGGGCCCCAACTTTGCCGACATGCTGAGCATGGCGTTTTTGCCAGAGTTCCTCTATCGGTTCTCCTTCCCCGGTAAGGTGGCTCTCAGCAGCGGCGAGGTAGGCTCTCCGCCCCCCTCCATGGTCACTAAGCCGATCCGCAATGCTTGGCCTGGCCAGATTTGGGGCGAAATGAACGAGCCCAACCCCATCCGGCGCTTTTGGCGTACCTGGACCCACAAGAAGCTGCTGCGCGGCAAAAAGCACGGTCTGTGGTCGCCCTACGCCCTGACCCAGCCTCCGATTCAAAAAGATATTGACCTGGGCTGGATGCCGGCTATTTGGTACAGCGATCTGTGGCCCGAGATGAAGGCGTTTGCCATTCCGGGTTACACCAACGGCCACATTCGCATCAACCTCAAGGGACGGGAAAGCTCGGGCATCGTGGAGCCCGCGGACTACGACAGCCTGTGCGAGCAGATCATCGACATGGTCTACAAGCTCACGGATGCCAGAACTGGTAAGCCCATTGCCAAGCAAGTGGTGCGGACGCGTCAGCACGCCAGCGAAGACGATCCAAAGCTGCCCGATGCAGATATCGTGGTGATTTGGAATGAAGCTGTCACCGATGTGGTGGACAGTCCAGACCTAGGGCGGGTCGGGCCGCTGACCCACGCCCGGGCCGGTAGCCACCTGGGAGAGGGCTTTATGGTGCTGGCTGGCCCTGACATTCCTGCCGGCTACGAGTTTGAGGACATGCAGGCCATGGATTTGGCCCCCACTATCTTGAGCCTCATGGATGCGCCGCTGCCGGATTACCTCGATGGACATTCTGTTCTACCCTCAAAGGTGCTGTCTTGACGGAGAGTGCCATGATGCCCCAGGTCTCGGTAATCATTCCGGCGTATAACACCGCCGATTACATTCAGCAGGCGATCGCATCTGCCCTCAATCAAACGCTCACCAATCTTGAAGTCATTGTTGTCGACGATGCCTCTACCGACGGAACGGTGGAGGTGGTCGACAGCATTCAAGATCCGCGGCTGCGGCTGCTCGTCAACCCGGTGAACCAAGGGGCTGGCGGTAGCCGTAACCGGGCGCTCGCCGAGGCCCGAGGAGAGTGGGTGGCGATCCTTGATTCTGATGATTGGTACGATCCGCAACGCTTAGAGGCGATGCTAGCGGTGGCTCAGGGCAAAGGGGCTGACATCGTGATCGACGATGTGTCATTTGTTCAAGACGGCAGCACTACTCCCTGGAGCACCCTAATTCGCGAGAGCGGCGTCTCTATAGATGGGGTTCGAGAGGTCAAGGCCCCGGAGTTTGTCCGCTCAGATGTTGAGGGGAGGCGGGGGATGCGACTGGGGTTCAGCAAACCTTTGATCAAGCGTCAGATACTGCTAGATCACGGCATTGCCTACGACAAGTCGCTGCGAGTAGCCGAGGATTTCTGGTTTGCGTTGGAGTGCCTAATTTGTGGTGCCCACCTCTATCTCATGCCGACGCCCTATTACTTCTATCGTACCCGAGCGGGTTCCCTCTCGGATGGCAGTCAGGGGAAAAAGCTGCAGCGCCTTACCGAGTCCTGCAAGAAAATGCGGGCTTTCATGGCGCAAACCTCTCGGGCAAAGCTAGGACCTGAGCTGTGGGCTGCCCTGCAGCACAAGCTGTCGGTGACCCAGTCCTACCGAGATTACTACCGGGTGGTGACGCCGATGAAGGCGGGGCAGTGGCAGAAGGCGCTGGGGGCGCTGCTTCGCAGCCCAATGCCATTCTTGAATCGGCTATTCTCTCAAGTACCGGCAATTTTCCATCGCCGCTATGAGCAGCTGTTTCAGCGCAGCAGCTTGACCCACGAGCGCATGTCG
>JBCCAG010000949.1:0-1551 GCA_039814955.1 Cyanobacteria bacterium P01_A01_bin.135 | reverse complement strand
TCGCCCCCTAATGGCGGTGCGCCACGCGCTGCCGGTGCTGCTGCGCCACAGCCTTAAGGACTACTTTGAAGCGGTGACTGAGCGCGATCGCCTCACCGCTTGGTTAGACAAAGCGATGTCAGGCTACGACGCCCTGCTGCTGCCGGTAGCCATGACCGCTGCCTACCCTCACTGCCCCACCGGCAGCGCCATCGACATTGACGGTAAGGCGGTGCCCTACTGGCTAGCTAATGGGGCCTATTTACAGCCCTTCAATCTGTCGGGCCATCCTGCCGTGGTCATCCCCATCGGGCAAGACAGTGGCGGCATGCCCATCGGTCTGCAGATTGTGGGCCAGCGCTGGCAAGATGCGGCGCTGTTGGATGTGGCCGAGACGGTCGATGCTGTGGTGGGTCGCTGCCTATCACCACCCGCCATTTAGCAAGTGAGATAATCTATGACATTTCGCCCCGTCCCCCCACTCGCCAGTAGCGGCCTTGCGGCAGTGGCTTCAGAAATTTGGACTATTGAGGCCAGCAAATGCGTTTGCTACCGCCCGCCTGCGCAGCCCCGCTACCCCTACACCCACCGCGCCATCGTCATTCGACTCCAGGGCAGAGAGCTATTCGTCCTCTCTCCTATCCAGCTCACCCCTGAAATCCGCACTGCTGTGGATAGGTTGGGCCGCGTAGCCTACCTCGTCTCTCCCAATAACCTCCATCACCTGTACCTGGGTGATTGGAGTCAAGCTTACCCTGCCGCCAAAATCTACGGCTCCCCTGGTCTAGCGGCCAAGCGCAAAGACTTATCTTTTGAGACGATTATCGAGACAGCTACTCCAGAACCCGAGTGGGCGGGCCAAATTGACCAATGCATCTTTGGGACCGGGCGCGGCTTCTTTGATGAAGTCGTCTTCTTCCACCGCGGCTCCCGCACTCTGATTTTCACCGACACCATCATGGACTTCGATTCAGAGGTCTTCTCACCCTTAGCCAAAGTGACAACTCGGCTGAATCAGATGTATCGCCACACCCCACGAGGGGTACAGCTAGCGCACCTATTTGATCGCAAAGCGTTACACCAAGCGTTGGCCACCATCCGAGGTTGGGATGCCGAGCATGTCGTGGTGGCCCACAGCCCCTGGCTCTGCGTTGATGGCGCGGCGGCGGTTTCCGTATTTTTGGATCAGGCGTTCGATTGGCTAGCACCAAAACCGGCGGCTGTGGAGGCGATCGCCGGGATGGTCCGACTTTTGGTCCTCTTTGGCGCGGTCCTACCGGTTCATGTCGTAGTGGTACTGTTTGCGGATATTCTTTATCCTCGGCTAGCCGCTAGCCCAAAGCAGTAAAGCATCAGTGGGTGGCGATCGCCTACAGCGAGATGAGAAGCTGCCGGCCCGTCTCTACACTGGCAGCGTATCCGGGTCTTTCTCCCGTGCTCTCAAAGACGCCTCTAGCCGCTCCGCCCGTCGCCGCTCCTGCTCCGCAGCGCTCAAATGCCGCCGACCCTGGGCATCAAACCATCCTTTGTGGTGCTAACTGATGTAGTCTTGTAGTGCCTTCACCCCTAGCT
>JBCCAG010000647.1:0-2856 GCA_039814955.1 Cyanobacteria bacterium P01_A01_bin.135 | reverse complement strand
CGTTGTTGGTGGCCCCACCGATTACCCAGCGGTCTGGGGTGAGCAGATAGCAAAACAGCCGCTCTTCCGGGTCCGTTTTGGGTCTCGTCGCTGAGGCCCGCACCGCACCGCTGGTGCCCACCGTCACCGTTACTTCGCCGGGCTGTGCCCCTACCCCCAGGTTGGCTAGAGCTCCGTCGCTCGCTCCCACCACCACGGGGATATCGGCTGCTACCCCCATGGCCGCTGCCGGCTCCGCTGCCATGCCCTGCAGCAGGTGGGTGGTGGGCACTAGCCTCGAAAGGCGATCGCCCGTGATGCCTGCTAGAGACAGGGCTTCTTCGTCCCAGTCCAGGGTGTGAATATTAAACAGGCCCGTAGCGTTGGCAATGGAGCGATCCACCACGAATTCGCCAAACCAGCGGTGAAGGATGTACTCCTTGATAGAAATAAACTTGGCCGCCTGCTCAAATATCTCCGGCTGCGCTTCCCGCAGCCACAGTAGCTTCACCAGCGGCAGCATGGGATGCAGGGGCACCCCGATGCGGTGGTAGAGGGCATGGGCATCGCACCGCTGACGCAGGGTTTCTAGCCAAGGGCCGCTGCGGCGATCGGCCCAGGTGATGCTGCGGGTAAGGAGTGCGCCGCCCGAGCCTACCGCAATTAAAGTGTGCATCGCCGTGCTGAAGGAAATACCTAGGAGGCTACGCTGACAGCTAGATTGGGTTACCACCGCGTTGACGCTGTGGACGACGGCCTCATAGATTTGCTCTGGGTCCTGCTCTTGTACCTCAGGCTGGGGAGAGAGCAGGGGATAGCCCACCGACTTCTCCGCCACCGGAGTGCCGTTACTCGCAAACACAATCGTTTTGGTGCTGGTCGTACCAATATCAACGCCAATGATGTGAGCTGTCATAGTCCTTCCACTCCTGATTACGGCTGTTCCACAAAGGTCAGCACCTGTCCATCCTGCCGCAGCACAAGGCGAATTGACGGGGATGCGGTCCCCGTGGGAGAACCAATCGCCTCCCCTATCTGCAGCACTGTAATCTGCGGCAGGTAGGCCCGGGCCGTATCGCCGATGGGAGTGACGCGCTGCAATGTTCCGTCTGGGGCAACGGTAACCCGGTACTCCAACGATTGCTGCAGGTCTCCGGGGGGTTGCCAGCGCTCCTGCAGACGGGCTTGCACCTGGCGCGCCACTTGGTTGGGGCCAGTAGTGGACGGGGCTCCTGGAGGCTGGGCGGCGCTCAGCTGGCGCTCCTGCCTGGAAGGGGGAGGAGCTGGCTCTTCTAAGGGCGGAATCGACCGCAGCTCTGCGGGTAGTTCGGCGGGCAGGTTGGGGGTCGCCTCTCCAGCCGCTGTTCTCGGAATAGGCGCTACTGGCGCGGCTTCCGGCAGAGACGAGGAGGATCTAGCTGCAGGAGCTGGACGTTGCGGATTGACGGGCGGGCCACCCGCCGAGTTGTCGGCGCGCGGCACTGCTGCGGACCGCTGGCTAGGAGCAGGCGGCGCTGACACGGGAGGCGCGGATTCTAGAGGCGCTGGCGCTGGCGCGGTTGGGTCTGAGGGGAGGGGAAGGGTCAGCTCTGGAAGCGACGGAGGAGGATCATCGGCCTTGGCTACAACGGGCGCTTCGGCACTATCTAACTCGGCAGGGGCGTCGCTGGCACTGTCTACCGCCTGGGATTCAGCGACCTCCGGCTGCCGGGACTGGCTTAACAAGAGGGGAACCAGGGTGCCCGTCAGCCCGGCCACCAACACCGCTGCCACAGCAGGACCCACCCAAGGACGCGGCGGCGCAGCGGGCAAGGCAACTACGCCATCTTTGCCGTAGGCCGCTAGGGCATCAGCGAGATCTAGTAGCTCTAGGGTTGATAGGGCGATCGCAACAGTGGGGCGAGGCGCTAAGGTGAGCTGCAGCCGGTGCTGGAGGGAGGGCAGAGGCTGTAGGACCGCTACAGGGGCTGGGTTCCCGGTAGTCTGCGCTGGGTGTTGGCTATTTTGGCTATTGGAGACTATAGCCCCTGGTTCCTCAGAGCTAGCAGCCTGGGAGACAGACTGAAGCTGGGGAGCAAACTGCTGGGGAGAGCGGCCAAGCATCTGCTGAACATAGTCCTGGACACTAGCGGCGATCGCGGTTAGCTGTTCCTGGACGCCGCTCACCTGCAGATGATCATCCTGGGGGCGCTGGGGGCTATCGAAGCTGAGGCGAAAGGTCACCCCTTTAAGCACCGGACGCAGGGTCCAGCGGGCCAGGGGAGATGTCTTGGCCCGCAGCTCTAGGGTGCAGGTGGGGGGGCTGTAGCGGCGAATGGCGTCCATCGGTAAGTCTTTCCTCGCTGGCGCTAGCTGGCCCGCTCTAGCAAGGCCAACCACAGCCGCTGCGCACCGGCGGGGGAGCTGTAGAACAATAGGTCAATCATCAGCTTTAGGGCTAGATTGGCTAAAGATTCAGTGGTTACCCGTTCGGTGCTCTGCATGCGCTCTTGGTAAAGGTTGCTGAACTTATCGATGTAGTCTCCTAGCAGGGCGGTGCGGTGGGGGGGCTTGCCCTCAGCGGTGAGCTGCTCTAGAAGGGCTACCGCCCGTCGAATTAGCTCTCCATGCTCCGCCGCTATGTGACAGGTCACCAGCACCAGGGATCGCGCCTCATCCACATCCAGGCGTTTGCGCCCTTGTCCCTTACGCAGGGGGCTGGACTGGCGCAGTCGCCACAGGGTCACCCGGTCCCCCAGCACCTGGGAGAGCCCCAGCACCTCGGCCGCCTGCAGCATGGCTTCAGAGCCCAAACCCGTCAGCGCCTCTAGGGCCAGCAGGATGAGATCCAGTTGGGCTTTGATGTCCTGGAGCTGGTCAGGGCTGGGGGGCGTGCTG
>JBCCAG010000404.1:0-4369 GCA_039814955.1 Cyanobacteria bacterium P01_A01_bin.135 | reverse complement strand
AGGTTTTGAGGTAACCGGGACATGGGGACGCTCCTGATGCAATAGAAAACACCCTGTTAGTTTGTCAGCGCGACTAGTTTGCCAACGCGATGCCTGCCCAGCGTAGCTAGAGGATACAGCCACTGGCGCTAGCCAATAGAGTTCCACCGCCGACGCTACAGATGCCACAGATAAGTCCGACTAGAGCTAGATGCGGCAGTTTTTGCAGAAAAACCATCGCGCCCTGACGCGATTTCTTCGCCATTGCTCCACCCATGGCGAAGAAATCGCGGTCGAGGAAGCAAAACAGCGGCCAAAGCCCTAGCGATGGTTCAAAGACCTGACGTAAAAGAATCACAGATGCCATTGATTTACAGTTTACTGTAGTGAAGCCTGCGAAATCATCTATTAATCAGCGTATTCAGCTAAATGTACCCGTTAGGGTGCTGTGATGCCACATTACCTATTGCATAATTATTTGCTAACGGGCGTACTCAGTTGATGTACCCTTGACAGGTCGCCGTATCTTCGCCTATTCACTCGAATAATTTTAGGAATAGGGCTTCAGGGCATTCTGCCTTGGCAAAACGAGTTGCTGACTCATGGGGTCAACGCCCCCTGTCCAAGGACAGAGGCGCAGTGACTTGGATCACTTGAAATTTTAGAGTGATCTGGAAAGGTTAGAGATAGGGCAAGGGCCAGTTTTGAAATTCTGGAGAAACTGGCTACCGGATGTTACATCTCCGGCTGCGGTATCAAGCGATTAGGTTTGGCAAGAACCGGTGATTGATTCTGGCAAAAAACGGCAAACCGCTGAAGTGACGAGAGCTGCAGAATCAGAGTAGGCTCAGTAGCATTTCGTAGACGGCCATCAGACTGGGCGATTTGTCTACAGAAATGCTCACCTCTATAAAACGTGTTATGTCCCCTCACCTGTAGAGCAGGCGCGCTATGGCAACAGTGGTAGAAGATTTAAAGTATCAGTGGCAGTCCCGGCTACAGTCAGATTTCCCAGACCAGCCTACAGAGCACTGCGACAGTATTGTGGCCTGGCTATTGGGCGATACCTCCCCTGACTCCGATCAAGCCGCTACCCCGCAGCAGCAGCGCGTGCAGCAGCAGGCCATAGACTACCGCTACCGCATTTTGTGTAAGCGGTATCTTAATGTTCCCCAGAGTCGCGCTTACCGGCAGTTGCTCAACCGCCTCAGCAGCGTCTTTGTGGTGCGCAACAAGGTGCGCACCTGGATCTCTCTGTCGCGGGATCGCTACCGCAGCGTCACCGACGTTCTCCAGGAAGTGATTCAGGAGATGATTCGCAGCGATCGCCACATGCAGGAACAAATTGAGCAGATTGGCCACTGTACAACAGACAGCCGGCTGCGCAACGCCCTGATGCTGACCAGCATTGAAGAGTACTGCCTACGGCCTATTCGTAACCAGCCCCTGATTACCTACCGATTCGTCAACTACCTGCGGCGCTCCCAGCGGGGGGGCATGACCCAGGTCCCGACGCAAGACATCATCCGTCTGGTATCGGAAGAGCGGGTGTTTGACGATGGGGACAACCCAGTCAGCCTATTAGACGGGGAGGCGATCGCCCATTACGAGGACGACCAGTTTTGGCAGGAGCAACAGGCGCTGCGCCACAGCGTTAAGCAAGAGTTCATAACCTATCTCAAGGAGACCCTAGGCGATGAAGCGGTGCAGTGGCTAGAGCTGTACCTCCAGGGCCATACCCAAGACATGATCGCCCAGCAGATGGAGCTGCCCGTCAACCGGGTCTATCGTCTGCGGGAGAAAGTGAGCTATCACGCGGTAAAAGTATTCGGCACCAAGCGCCGCTCTGAGCTGGTCACCATTTGGCTCGGCACCTCCCTCAAGGAGCACAACTTCGGCCTCACCTCCGAGCAGTGGCAGCAGTTCTGGCAAGGGATCACCCCGACCCAGCAGCACATGATCACCGAGCTAAAGTCGGGAAACGCGTTTGACGACTACGCCAAAACCCATGGCCTCAGCACCACCCAAGTGCTCAGCGAGTGGAGCAAGCTGTACCTGCTAGCGCAGGAGCTGCGAACGGCTTAAGGTGTGGTACGGGCGACCCTAACCCTAGATAAATTTTGCTGCTGGCCCAGAATTTTTTGGAGCCAGACCGATGTGTTAGCCTTTGCATAACAGGGTCTACCACTGCCCTTGGTCGGTCTCACCCCGTGCGATGGATTACGTAGCGCTAGCAGAAAAGCTTCAGCAAAAGTTCCCCGACGACTTGCGTGAGCGGGTCAATATCGAGCAGATGTTTACGCTGATTGATCGGCTGCTTCCCGTTGAAATCTGTTTGCACTATCAGGTGCTGCCGCTATTTACGGAGGGAAGGCGTCTCCACCTGGGAATGGTATTTCCCAACGATCGGCTAGCCCGAGACTATAGCCAAAAGATCGCAGCCTATCTCAACTATGGGTTAGTTAGTGAGCCTATCCCGGCATCGGTTCTGCAGGCAACCTTGTCGGCGTACTTAAAGTACAATGCTACTCCCTCAGCGCAGCGCAGCGCACCTCCCTCTACAGCGCTGGGGCCAGTCGCGCCAGAGGCTCCCCAAGCGCCATCCCACAGCTATCAGCCCAATAGTCTAACTTCATCAGGCGCGGCGAGCGAAGCCCATCCCCAAGCCATCCAGCCGCAGACCAGTGGCGCCCCCGATACGGAGACTACGCCTTCGTCCTCAGGGGCAGCTCCTAAGGCACTAGAGCAGCCCGAAAACCGGGCTGGAGAGGCAAAGACCTACGTCCTCGATAGCCCTCCCACCTACCTAGACAGCCCCATCGGCAGTTTGGGGCCTCGCGTCGAGCGGCTGCCTGCTGCGCCAGCGGTGGAGCCTGACGTCACGCAGCCGACCCTGCGGCTTGAGGAGACCGAAGCGCCTCAGCTTCCGGCGCTGACGCTCAACATTCGCTACCCAGAGCTGCCCTTTGAGCAACTTAGGGACTTGCGCCCCCACTACCTCCTCCCTGAGCTTTTGGGACGGGCCTTGGCAGGCAGCATTAGCCGCTTGTACTTTGAGGCCCAAGCAACTCAGGGGCGGATTTTGCTGAGCGATAACGGGGTGGTGCGCGCTGCCATTGACGCCATATCCCATGAGCAGCTTCGGGGAGTGTTGAGGGAACTCAAGCGGCTCATCCAATTGCCGGTGGCCTCTATTAACTCCGTGCGCCACGCCGAGCTGGAATATCGCTATGGGGACAATAATGTGCTGCTGCGAACGCGGGTTACCACCAACAGCTATGGGGAAAGCGCCATGCTTCAGGTCCTACAGGGGTCAGCCCTCAAAATCTATCAGCGTCAAAAGCTGCTGCGGGTGGGACATGAAACGATAGAGGCGCTTAAACAGGCGCAGCTACGGGTAAGCGAATTTTCTGGCCTCCTGGAGGCACTCCCAGACTGTCCAAGGGCCGCCAATGAGCTGCTCGGCGACTTGGCCCGCATTCTGCAGGGAACCAGTCAACAGGTTGTTAGCCTACAGCAAACCTGCCAAATCAATCCTCAATCACCATCAGCCGACTGAAGCTGCTGCCGGCTGCGGGCGGCGATCGCTACTCCACCGGCCCACAGCATTACCCACAACGGCAAGCTGTTCTACCAGTTGCGTGAACTGATCCGGTGTGAGGGACTGTGCCCCATCTGATAGGGCCTTGGGCGGGTTGGGGTGCACCTCAATCATCAAGGAGTCAGCCCCCACCGCCACCGCCGCCGCCGCCATGGACGGCACATGCTGTGCCCAGCCGGTGCCATGGCTGGGGTCAAGCATCACCGGCAGGTGGGTGAGCGATCGCAGCACCGGCACGACAGCTAGGTCTAAAGTATTGCGGGTGTAGGTGCGATCAAACGTGCGGATACCCCGCTCGCACAGAATCACGTTGGGATTGCCCGCCGCCAAAATATATTCCGCTGCCATCAGCCATTCATTAATGGTGGCGGACATGCCCCGCTTCAGGAGCACTGGCTTATCCTGGGCCCCAACCTTCTTGAGCAGGGCAAAGTTTTGCATGTTGCGCGCCCCTACCTGCAGCACATCCGCCACCTCGGCAATCTTCTCGACGTCGGCGGTGTCCATCACCTCAGTGATGATGCCCAACCCACTAGCGTCACGGGCGGTGGCCAGCAGATCTAAAGCGCTTTCCCCATGGCCCTGGAACGCGTAGGGAGAAGTGCGCGGCTTGTAGGCTCCACCCCGCAAAAACTTGGCCCCCGCCGCTTGGACCCGCCGGGCCGTCTCCACAATCATCGCTTCATTTTCCACCGAGCAGGGTCCCGCCACTAGCACTACGGGCTGGCGCTCCCCAAAGGCCACGGGTCCGTTGGGGGTGTCCACCCATACATCGCTGGCTTCGCCGTT
>JBCCAG010000666.1:0-2754 GCA_039814955.1 Cyanobacteria bacterium P01_A01_bin.135 | reverse complement strand
CACCAACCTGCTCACCAGCATGGCCCAAGCGCCAGGAATGGGCAGCAGCGACACCCTCCTCGCCGTCACCACCCCCGCCTTCGATATCGCTGCCCTAGAGCTACTGCTACCCCTCACCGTCGGGGGCACCCTCGTCATCGCCAGCCAGGAGGCTACCCGAGACCCGCAGCAGCTCGCTCAGCAGATGCAGCAGCACAGCGTCACCCTGATGCAGGCCACCCCTGCTACCTGGCGACTGCTGGTTGAGAGTGGCTGGCAAGGTCAGCCAGACCTCAAGCTTCTTTGCGGCGGCGAGGCGCTGAATATCGCCCTTGCCCGAGAGCTTGCAGTGCGGGGCGAGCTGTGGAACCTGTACGGACCTACCGAAACGACCATCTGGTCAGCGGCACTGAAGATAGAGCCAGCAACGCTTGAAGATGGCATTGTGCCCATTGGCAGGGCGATCGCCAACACGAGCTTCCACGCTCTAGACGAGCAGAACCGCTTGGTGCCCATTGGCGCTGCGGGGGAGCTGCACATCGGCGGCGCTGGCCTCAGCCCTGGCTACTGGAATCGACCTGACCTGACGGCGGACCGATTTATTGCCAATCCACATTCTGTACGGGCGTTCGCGCAGCGAAGGCGCAGCCTTCATGGCCGGTCGCCCCTGCCCGCCCAATCCCCCTATTCCCCCATCCTCTACAAAACCGGCGATCGCGTCCGGCAGCGCGAAGACGGCACCCTAGAATACCTGGGCCGCTTGGACCACCAGGTGAAGCTGCGGGGCTACCGCATCGAGCTGGGGGAAATCGAAGCCATTCTGGTCCAGCAGGCTGACGTGAAACAGGCCGTCGTGGTGCTGCGAGATGACCAGCTGCTGGCCTACATCGTCACTGAAGCATCCACCACTGAGCTAAACGATCGCCTCCGCCAGCGTCTCCCGAGCTACATGGTGCCGACGTGCTTCATCATTCTCGACGCCCTGCCCCTCACCCCCAACGGCAAAGTAGACCGCAAAGCCCTCCCCAGCCCTGAACCAGAGGCTCCCATCGAGGCAGAAGCCCCAGCAACGCCCACCGAAGAGCTACTTGCCAACATCTGGTCAGCGGTGCTGAACCAAAGCAGCATCAGTCGAAAGGACAACTTCTTTGAGCTAGGAGGACACTCCCTGCTGGCGACCCGCGTGGTGGCCCAGGTCCGTCAAGCCTTCAGCGTCGAACTGCCCCTGCGTACCCTCTTCGAGCAGCCCGTTCTCAGTCAGATGGCGATCGCCGTTGACCGTCTCAAGGCGGGTGCGCCGACGCAACTGGACCCGATAAAACCCATTGACCGCACGGTTGAGCTGCCCCTCTCCGACGCCCAGCAGCGGCAGTGGGTGCTGGCCCAGCTAGAGCCTGACAGCCCTCTCTACATCATCCCGACCGCCGTGCAGGTGACCGGCGAGCTATCGGTGGACCTGCTGCGGCAGAGCTTAGCGTATGTCGTTCAGCGTCATGACGTGTTGCGCACCGCTTTTAAGGAGGCGGGCGGCAAGGCGCAAGTCGAGATTCATGCCGAAGTTAACGTTACTGTCCCTTTGGTGGACTTGAGCGAGCTGGATGAACCGACTCAGCAACAGCAGGTCAGGCAGTACGCAGAAGCCGAGGCGCGATCGCCTTTCGACCTGAGCCACCCCCCCTTACTGCGAATGCGGGTCTTGCGACTGGCGGCCCAGCGCCACGTCATCTTACTGAGCCTTCACCACATCGTGGCCGACGGCTGGTCCATGGGGGTTCTGGTGCGGGAGCTAGCCCAGAGCTATGAGGCGCTGCGCAGCGGACAGGTTCCGACTCTACCCGCTCTACCAATTCAGTACGTAGACTACGCCGCTTGGCAGCAGCGCCAGACTGGCCGCCTAGACTACTGGCAACAACAGCTTCAGGGTGTCCCGCCGCTGTTAGAGCTACCTACGGACTACCCCCGCCCTGCGACTCAGTCCTTTGCGGGTGCAGCTCACGAATTTCAGCTCTCGCCAGAGCAAACTCAAGCCCTGACTCGCCTCAGTCAGCAGCAGGGCGTCACCCTATTTATGACCCTGCTAGCCGCCTTTCAGGTGGTGCTGCATCGCTACAGCGGCATGACCGATCTGGTCGTCGGCACCCCCATCGCCAATCGCCCCCGAGCTGAGCTGGAGGGGCTGGTGGGCATGTTCGTCAACACACTGGCGCTGCGCACGGACCTCTCCGGTAGGCCAACCTTTGAGGCCCTGCTGCGACGTGTCCGGGAGGTGGCGCTAGACGCCTACGCCCACCAGTCCACGCCGTTTGAGCAGGTGGTAGATGCGCTGGCGGTGCCCAGAAGCTGGAGCCACGCGCCACTGGTGCAGGTGATGTTTGTGCTGCAAAACGCGCCCCTAGACCCCATCGCGCTACCGACCCTGGCCTGGCAGCCGCTGACCACGGACAGCGGTACGGCCAAATTTGACCTGACGCTGTCGATGCGGCCCAGTGAACAGGGCCTGTGCGGGACGCTGGAGTATCGCAGCGATTTGTTTGCACCAGAGACGATTCAGCGGCTAGCGGGACATCTGTGCCAGGTGCTAGCGGCGGTGTGTGAGCAGCCCAGCAGCCCCATCGCCGAGCTGCCGCTGCTGAGCGAAGCGGAGCGCCGTCAGCTTCAGCAGTGGAACCAGACCCAGACGGCCTACCCGAGCGATCGCTGCATTCATCAGCTTTTTGAGCAGCAGGCAGAGAAAACGCCCCAGGCGATCGCCCTAGTATTCGGGGACCAGACCCT
>JBCCAG010000316.1:0-4957 GCA_039814955.1 Cyanobacteria bacterium P01_A01_bin.135 | reverse complement strand
GCCACTACTACCAAACCCTATGGCGTACGCAACAATTCGGGGTGTGCCGCACTTCTACCAATGGGTGACTGCCACTGGAGAGAACCGGCATCAGCCCCATAAGCCGGTGATGGTCTTTATCCACGGCTGGGGTGGCTCCCTACGCTACTGGCTGAGCACCGCCGCGACCCTCACCGATCGATTTGACTGCTTGCTGTACGACCTGCGCGGGTTCGGGCGATCGCCCCTGCCCAGGCCCATCTCCACTGAGGTGGCAGCGTTAGGGTACGAGCTAGAGGGCTACGCCGACGATTTAGCCCTGCTGCTAGACCACCTTGAACTAGACCGGGTCTCCCTCAACGCCCATTCCACCGGCGCGTCCGTGGCCGTTCTATTTATGAACCGCTACGGCGATCGCGTAGAGCAGGGGATCTTGACCTGCAGCGGCATTTTTGAATATGTGCCTCTGGCGTTTAAGCTGTTCCACCAGGCTAGCCGGGGCGTGGTGGCCCTCAGGCCCGCCTGGCTCAGCAAGATTCCCGGCGTTGACCGTTTGTTCATATCGCGGTTTTTGTGCCGGCCCATCCCTAAAGCAGAGCGGCTAGCCTTTTTAGAAGATTACCTGCTGGCTGATGGGGAAGCAGCCATGGGAACGGTGTACACCGCCGTTAGTAAGCGGGCTTCCGAGGTGATGCCCGCGGCGTTTGCGGCTCTGACCCGGCCCACCCTCCTAGTTTCGGGGGAGCACGATCAAATTATTCCGGCCCGGCTAGGAACCAATGCCGCCCAGCTTAGCCCGCTAGTTGAACAGGTGGTGATTCCCGATACCGCCCACTTTCCAATGCTGGAGTCCCCGGCGGTCTATCGGCAGCATATCAATGCTTTTTTACAGCCGGCGACCCTGTCTCAGCGCTAGTTGACCCTGCTTCAATTAGCTGGATTGGCCCGCGTTGAATGAATCTGAGCTGAAAGTAACGGGCGTATCGGTAGAATTCTAAGGGACATATGCTGAGCTAGCCGGGTAGACCCTGTAGTATTGAGCCAGGGCGATCGCAGTTACCGGTCCGATATTTGGATAGCTTAGAGATTACGTGAAGTATTCCGCACAACGGCATCAAGTTAGCGCTTTTGTCGGCATCGCTGCCGCATTCTACTCTGGATTTATTGGGGTTTCAGTGTGGCGCTGGTTTGCGCCTGGCAGCAGCACTTTGTCCCAGGCTAGCCCTGGATTAGGTCAGGTATTGCCATTAGCAGATACAGTGCGGCACACTATCGAGGGCGAGTGGACCTGCGAAGTAGTGGTGGTAGGGGGCTCTCTGGGGGGAGTGGCAGCAGCATCCCAGGCCATGCGATCAGGAGCACAGACCTGCTTAATTGAGGTGAGCCCCTGGCTGGGAGGGCAGATCAGCGCTCAAGGGGTATCGGCCATTGATGAATCGCGCTTAGTGCGGCGCACGCAAAATGTATCCGAGAGTTGGCGGCAGCTGAAGCAATTGATTCTGGAGCAGCCCGTTAACCTGCCGTCCTGGGTGGGCCCGACCCAGCCCGTCTCGGAGCTGAATAGCTGCTGGGTCGGACCGCTGTGCTTTTTGCCGGAGGCCGGGGCGCGGGCGGCTGAGACCCTACTAGCTATGTCACAGCAGCACTCCCCCAATAGCCGCTGGGCCACCGCCACCGCCTTCAAAGGCGCCGAGCTAGACAACAGCGGCCGCAACATCACCGCGATTCAGGCGGTACGCCGCATTCCCTGGGACGCAGACTATATGCCCCAAGGCCGTCTGTGGAAGGAGCTGCCGATTTGGTACTCCTGGTCTAGCGACGAGACGTTTCAGAAGGTGCCCCTGCGGCTGGTGCCCCCTAAAGACAAAGATTGGATTGTGATCGACGCCACCGACACCGGGGAGCTGATTGCCTGGGCGGATGTGCCCTATCGGCTCGGCTCTGAGTCTTGGCAAACCACGGGAGAGTGGGACGCGTCTGAACGGGATAACCCAGACTGCACCCAGGCCTTTACCTTTACCTTTGCTATGGCGATCGCCGACGACGGCGGCGCTAGCCAGCACCATCTGGGGCAGTTTAAGCCTGACCTGAACATTGAAGAACATTGGCGCAGCTACTCCCTAGAGTCATTTCCCATGTTCTCCGGGCGCAGCTTCTTCAACTACCGGCGCATCGTCAGCCTGGCCCAAAACAGCTCAACGGCGGGTACCCCAGTCCATGGGGATATCACCCTGGTGAACTGGCACCCCGGCAACGACTGGAATCTGATGGACCCGCCGCTAATTCTCAATCGCGATCGCCTTGAGGAGACCCAGCAATTTGACAACTGGATGGGGGGCCTATCCATCAGCGCCCTGCGCCATGGGGGAATGCACGCCCTGCTGTTTTCCCGCTGGCTGATCGAAACCCAGGCCCAGCCCGACAAACCCCTGTCGCTAATGTTTGGCGGACTGCCCATGGGCACTGAAACGGGCCTCAGCATGGTGCCTTACATCCGCGAGGGGCGGCGCATCTTGGGCAGGGCCGCCTACGGCGATGAGGCCTTTATGCTCAAGCAGGCGGATATGCGCGTAGACCACGCTGGGGGACGGGACCTGAAGCCCACTTCCGTGGCCGTCGCCCATTACGACATGGATATCCACGGCTGCCGGTACCGCAACTGGACGCCGTCCTACGAGGCCTCGAGCGCCCCTACCCATGAGCGAAATGTTCGCCCCACCCATATCCCATTGGAGAGCCTGATTCCCCAGCAGATCGACAACCTGATGGTGGGCAGCAAAGCGATCGCCGTTACCCACATCACCAACTCCGTCACCCGCATCCATCAAAGCGAGTGGAACATCGGGGCAGCGGCGGGCGCTACCGCGGGTTGGCTAGTGACCCAAGCGCCAGAGCTAGCCCCGGCCGAGATCGTGCCCTACGGCCAGATGGCAGCGCTGCAGGCCTACCTGCGGCAGCAGGGGCTACAGCCCCACTGGTAGCCCACTGGTTCCCTATCGCAGTTACGCGCTACTCCCCCAAAGGCCATCCAGCAGCGCTGCTAGGTCGATGGGGGCGGACAGCACCGCCGTCACCCCCAAATTACTGTATCGGTGATGGGGCTCCGCCACCGCCTCACAGCCGTCGTCGATCGCAATGATGCGCAGTTGCTCCCCACCGGGGTGGCAGCGGAGCTGGTGGATCAGCGATCGCCCGTCCCCATCTGCGAAGCGACCACCAACAATCAGATGAGACGGCTCCAGCGCCATGATTTGCGATAGGCTGTGGGGCCTGTCCAGCATCCACAGTAGCGGATAGCCCGCTGTCAGCACCCCATCGGCGATGGTTTCTGCTAGGTCACCCCCGCCGTCAAGGAGCAGCACTCTCCCCCCCAGGCTCCCGTTTACGCGAGGCTGTACCGCTTCTGGGAATGGTGAGGTAATGCAGAAGCTATAGGGCAGCCGCACCGTAAATACCGTGCCGACACCGGGGGTAGAGCTGACCTCGACCTGTCCATGATGCAATTCTGTGAGCTGCTTTACCAGCGCCAGCCCCGTACCGATACCGGCGTATTGCCGGTGATAGGAGGCGTCGACCTGCTTAAACTTTTGAAAAATGACGGCTTGGTGGTGCTCCGCAATCCCAATGCCGGTATCGCGTACCTCGATCACGGCCTCTGTCTCTGTAAGGGACAGCCCAACCGTTACCTGCCCGCCGAGGGGGGTAAACTTAATGGCGTTGCTCAGTAGGTTGGTAACGATTTGCTGCAGTCGCAAGGGATCAGCTGCAATCTTGTCTTGCGCGGGGTGGATCTGGGTCTCCAGCAGGAGTTTAATTCCCTGCTGATGGGCATCGGCTTGGTAGGCGCGGATGCATTGCTGAAGCAGCTTAGAGAGCGATACTGGTTGGAGATTAAGGGTAATTTGTCCTAGCTCGCTCTGGGACAGGTCTAAAATACCGTTGATCAGCGTCAGCAGATGCTTGCCCTGGTTGTAAATGCTCTCTAAGTAGTGGCGCTGCTGACGCTGTAGCGCCACAGTAGCCCCACTGTCAATCCAGCGCAGCAGCGTTGTGGACATCCCCAAAATGTAGGTGAGGGGCGTGCGCAGCTCGTGGTTCACCGTTGCCAAAAACACATTTTTTGCGCTTTCAACCTTGGAAGCATCGAGTTCTCTCAACGCTGACTGGGAATTGGGGGCATTCTGCTGCCGAAAGGCTTGGGAGGCATTCCGCCGGTCGGCGGTCGGCGGCGCCGAGAGGGAGCGATCGCCTTTCCGGCTGCGGTAATGCTGATGGCGCTCTAAGGGGAGAGACTGGTAACTGGAAACCGGTCCTTCGGCTGCGGGCTCTGCCACGGTCTCTATTGGCGCTGCCGAGGGTAGGGCTGCGCCAGAGGGCTCAACTAAAGATGTAGCCGGGATACCTTCGTGAGAGCCCCCCAAGCTCGGCAGCGCCGCCAGCAGCAGCGGGGCAAACCGCTGTCCATCATCGCCTTGAACTGCTTTGGCTAACCGTCGCGCCGTCTGGAGCTGACCAGTGGCGGCTTCCTGAGCTAGCCAATCGATAAACCGTACGATAGTTCCGTTGTCAACAATTAGGTCCACCCCGTAGTCGTCCTGCTGCCGGCTCGCGATTAGCAAAATCGCGAAAGATGACGAAATAACTAGGCTAAAATGATCAATACTCTCTAGCGCCGCGTCGCTGACGCTATCCTCAGTGAGCAGAAAGGTATCTGTCGCTGTTTCGCCCTCTATACCAAAGCTGGACAGCTGCTCCAGACTTCGGCGCAAGCGCGCAAATAGCTCCGCTGCTAACGTATGGGGAAATGAGGGGTCAAAACTAGCCATAACTCTTTCCGTGAAGCGTCCTACCAGAGCGCCATGGCCCATCTGGGAGGCGCAGTCCATCGAGTTGGGAAGCCTGGAGAGCCTGACATGCCGATGTTCTGATGGCTAGGCCCTCGATTGCACTTGTCATCCTATCTTGTGTCTCAGAGCGG
>JBCCAG010000706.1:0-2565 GCA_039814955.1 Cyanobacteria bacterium P01_A01_bin.135 | reverse complement strand
AGCGGGAGAGGCTTCTAGGGTGCGGTACTCCAGGGCCAGCTTGTAGGCCTGGGTTGCCTGACGCAGCCACTCTTCGGAATGCTCGTGCTGGGCCAGGTTCCAGTACGCCGTCCCCAGGTTGTTCTGAATCATGGCGTAGTTAAGGGCGTCCTGCTCTGGCTGGTAGTAGGTGAGGGCGCTATCGTAGGCAGCGATAGCGGCCTTCAGGTGCTGAATGGGCTCCAGGTGCTGGGCCAAGTTCCAGTAGGTGGTCCCCAGATTATTTTGGGTAGAGGCATAGCGCATGGGGTCTTGCTCGGCGCTGCGGTAGCGCAGCGCCTCCTGATAAGCCTGAATCGACTTCTGCAGGTTTTCAGGCGGGTTCTGATAGCGCGCCAGGTCCCCATAGGCCGCCCCCAGATTGTTTTGAATCATGGGGTAAGTCTGGGGGTGGGTATCGGGGGCGATTTGGGTGAGGGCCTCTTGATAAGCCTGAATACTCTGGTGCAGGTGGGGCAGCGCTTGCTCCGGACCTTGGCCGCAGCGAGACAGGAGCCAGCTCAAGTTGCCCATGTCGTTGAGCACTTCCGCCCGCATGGGGGACTTTTCTGAGGCCCAGTGCAGCACCTGCTGGTAGGCCAACATGGCCATCTGTAGAGTAGAGGGGGAAATCTCGCCTTTTTCAATGCGATCGCGGAATAGGTTGCCCAGGGCGCGGTAGGCCCCCGCCAACACCATGGGCGGGGCCTGCTGCTGCTGCAGCCCTTGAATCTGCTGCAGAACGCTGAGCACCCGGGGGTCACTAGTCTGCTCAGTAAAGAGCCGCACCAGGTCTTCGTGGGAGGTGGTGCTCAGGGGTAGGGCGGGCTCGTCAGCGCTGGCCATCCCCGGAAAGACGTAGCTGGGGGAGGCGTCGCTGACGGTGAGCTCGTCTTCCTCCTCGGCCAGAGGTAGGGCAGCGCTGTCTGTCGCATCATCAGGGATGGCAGGGGCATCTTCCACCAGCATCTGGGCATCGCCAGATGCATCATCCAGCGCAGCATCAGACGGCGGCTCAATGGCGGTGTCTAAGTCTAGGTCAAAGGGATCGAGCTGATCGGCATCTGAGGGGGATAGGTCAGCTCCGAAGGGATCAAGCGGCCCCAGGTCGAGGGTATCGTCTTCTTCGAGGGGGGGAAACGCTAGGGAGGCGTCCGGTGACGCTGCGTCTATGGCCCTATCTGCCGCGACGGCTGGGGGCTCAGTCAAAGGCTCATCCGTGGCGCTACCGAGCGCTTCACCCATCGCTTCTGTTACAGGCTCCGCTACTGCGGGGGCCGGGGTATCCAGGGCGTCAATCGCCGCCGTATCAGGCCCTGCCGCGATCGCCGAATCCAGCGCATCTTCAAAGGGGTTGGGCTCAACGGAAGGTTCTGCGATCGCCCCATCTGTGTCCGCCGGCAGATTCGGGGCCAGGCTAGCTGCGGGTTCAGAGAGGCTCTCGATAGCAGACTCAGTGACGGGCTCATCTGAGCCGAGCAGCTCCCGCAGCGCTTGGCTCAGGTCATCAGCCTGGGCTGTCGGCAGGTTGTCCGCCACCACCGCGGGCTCTACGGCAGAAGTCTGTGGCAGTGGGTGATTGGGCTCAACGGTTTCAGCAGGGGTTTCGGCGGTGGGCGGCTCCTCTGCTAAGGCGCCATTGTGGTCACTGGCCGCTGCCAGGGGCAAAGCGGCATCAGCGGCGGGCAGCGGCGTCCTATCCTGCGGGCTATCTACATCGGGGGTGGCAGCGGGGACGCCGTCAGCCGTCGGCATAGCCAGCTCTGCCTTGAGCAGCGCCACCTCATCATCAGAGAGATTGGCGCTAGCCTGGGGCAGTGGTCGCTGACGCTGGGGCTGCAGGAAGATGCTGGTGGGCACCGTCGATTGGGGCAGCGAGGCGGCAGGCAGCGGGGTGGGGTCCCCTTCAAACTCGAAGACAGCGGTGCGGCAGCGCCAAAAATCCGGCGCCGACTGGGGAATCATCCGCCCCCAAGGTCGGGGTACCCAAAGCAGCAGGCTAGATTCTAGGGCCGGTAGGTTTCGCTCCACCGCCTGCAGATGATTGAGGAACAGCCACTGGCTAGAGGCGGGCTGGCGGCTGAGCTGCTCGATGCCCAAAAGCTGAAAGGCCGGCATGGCTGAACCTGCCGCAGCGGGGGGCGGGAACTGCCGCAGCCACTGGGACATCTGGTTAATGGGGTTGGGATCGGCCAGGTCCAGGTTGAGGGTGACTAGACGGGGGTAGATCCGCAGCCGCCGGGCTTCCGCCAGCTGTCCCCGTCGCCGGGCACTGATGGCAGCATAGGTAACCTCTTTTTGCAGTTGGTCTGCCAGGCGATCGCGTAGGGCCAGATCGTCACAGACAGCGATAAAAATCTGTCGCCGCAGGTTGAGCCGGAGCGCAGCTTTAAGGCGGTTGTAGAGCTTTGTATTTGGTGTATCTGGGGTATTGGGGTCCACCGGCGGGCGCAAAAGGGTGTCTGTCACGGCAACTTCAAACCTGCTATCAGCGTCAGGAACTCAACGAGGCGTAGTGGCTGCTAGGCCAGCGCTATAGGTATCTTT
>JBCCAG010000810.1:0-2158 GCA_039814955.1 Cyanobacteria bacterium P01_A01_bin.135 | reverse complement strand
CTCCTCGCCGTTGCTAACATGAATTGGATGCTCGCGCCAGCTCGCGAGGTCAGCAGCATTGAGGCGCACCTGCCGCGCGTTAAGCCGTCTATCGGGCATGAGAAACTCCTATTCGTCCAAGATGTCTTGTGCACCATCTTGGCAAGGCAATAGGAGCTCTGAAAGCACCCGGTTGTGTACTTTCTCTCAAGCGGCCCCGGCTCAATTAAACTACCAGCAGTCGCCCCATCCATCACGCTTCTACAGGACAGCGCAAATAACTCATTAGAATAGTAAATGCTGCCCACAGCGTGAGGTGCCCCATGGTCCAAGCCCCACCCAAAACAGAACAGCACTTCGTCTACGCTGCCCTCACCTGGGACGACTTCAAAACCATTCAAACCGTCCTCGCTCCCCAGGGCGTCAGGGTCTCCTATCTGCAAGGCGAGGTAGAACTATTGACCGTCTCAGACCTGCACGGCCTGATTTCCGGGAATCTAGGCTATCTGCTAGAGATGTACATGCTCCAGCATCTAGTCCGCTTCATCGGCCTAGAAGATTTCAGCATCGAGATTCCTGCCCTTGCCAGCGCCCAAGCCGACAAAGCCTACTGCTTCGACGAGCGCAAACCAGTCCCCGACCTCGCCGTTGAAGTCGTTATTACTGGCGAGCGGGAAACCAAGCTGAAGCGCTACGCTGCTCTCCAAGTCCCAGAGGTTTGGTTTTGGATCGACAATGAAATTCGCGCCTATCGCCTCACCGAAGCTGGTGACCAGTACCTGCCCATACCCAGCAGCCTTTGGCTACCCGAGCTAAATCTACAAAAGCTGGCGATCGCCGCTACCCAAGAATTCAGAGCAGATGCCGTTGCCGCCTTCTCAGCAGAGGGCTAAACCTCCGTTCCTTTCGGGGCCTGTATTGCCTCAGCTTGCGATAGCGCCCTCGCTGACGCCTCCACCGCCTTAAACTGTGCCTTCACCGGCTCCACCGCTGCCTTCTCCCGCTCCACCGTCTCAAAGAAGGGCACAAACAGCCGCTCAATCTCCTCGTACACCACGTTCAGCTTCTCCGTCAGCCGGTCGTAAACATCCCCCTTAAAGCGATCGCGCTCGCTGTCCAAGGCCCGCTCAAACTTACGAATCACCTGATTGCGCTGCCACAGCAGACCTACACCCAGCACCAGCACGCCGACACCCGCAAAGGCAATGCCGATGGCGTTCAAAATCACCTCGCCAATGGCAAACTCAATGGCGTGCAGAATCACCCCCGCCACCGTGGCAAAGGCACCGCCCACGATCTCCACTGCAATGTCGTCAGCGTCAGAGATCAAGGTATTGATCATCCGTTCATCGGTGAGCAGCTCGTCCAGCTTGCGGCGCACATCCTCAATCACCTCCTGCCGCCGCTCCAGCACCTTGATGGTGATCCGCTCGTTTACCGGGCTCTGGCGGGTCTGCAGTTCGTCTAGCTCATTGGCCAGCCCGTCTAAAAGCTGGTAGATGCCATCCATAAAGTGCTTGGCCCCCTCGTTGGAGGTCTCTTCCAGGGATGAGGCAAGCTGCCGCTGGCAGTAGCCCTTGAACTCATCGATCCAGGCTTGGATGGAGGCATCCTTATTAAAAATGCCGAGGAAGGACCGCTTGGTGATCATCAAAATCGAGAAGCTGTCCCGGAAGTCCTGCTTAATGCGGGCGGCGATGCGATCGTAGCGGGCCAAGAGCCGGTCCGCCAGGCTCTCCACCTCGTACATGGAGCGCGCTTTGGCCGACTCGATTTTGCTGTGGATGGCGGCCACCGCTTTCTCGTCGCGGGCCAGTTGCTCTTTGAGCAGGGCCACATCCTCCGCTAGGCGCTCCACAATGCGGTTGGCGGTGGTGCTGGTGGAGCTGAGCTTCATGCGGTAGCTCTCGCCGCTGGTCACCATGCGGTTGATGTAGTCGCGCACGGCAGCGAAACCGCTCTGGTCGGTGTTGCCGTCCTGCTCTTCCTCGGCGGAGGTGGCAAACACAGTGGGGTTGCTGATCTGCTTTTGGCGGGCGTAGTCCTTGACCCGCTCCACGTTGCGCAGCAAATCGGCGGGCTTCACCAGGTCCGCCTGCTGCAGGATGAACACCACCTTTTTACGCCAGTCGTCGCTGACAAAATCCAGCAGGGTCCAGGTGCTTTGCTGGTAGGGGTT